>NZ_CATNHH010000078.1:0-253839 GCF_950098555.1 Citrobacter sp. T1.2D-1 | reverse complement strand
TAGTGGAAGAATCCGGACCGTACTTCTTTATCCAGGCGTAAAGGCTGTGGGTGGTGATATCGAGACGTGTTGCAACGCTGGCAACAGAATAACCGCGATCAACAACCTGTTTGACTGCTTCAATTTTAAACTCTTCGGGATAACGCTTACCGCTCATGGGCACCTCTCTTTAAGCCATCTTAAATGACTCTGAGGTGTCTGTTAAACCCGTGGCGATTCAACATTCCGGCGCAGTTCAACTGGGACAACCACTATGCAGACGGCGCACACGACACCACCCGTCGTATGCTGTACACCGGTCTGAAGAGTAATACCTGGGGTACGCTGACCTTCGGTCAACAGAACAGCATCTACTACGATGTGGTCGGTGCAAAAACCGATATCTGGGACTACGACATGATTGGTCAGGCACCGGGTAACGGGATTAACGGCGACTACGACGGTTCTTACCGTTCCCGCAAGATGCTGAAATATAAGAAAACGGTTGGCGATGTTGATCTCTACGCTTCTTACCTGTTCAGCGATGACTACAACCCGAACAATGGTCTGAACTACAAACGTAAAGGTGGCGGTTCACTGGGTGCGGATTATCATATTACTGACGATCTGAGCTGGGGTACGGCGTGGAACTACACCCGTGCGGAAATACGTGGTAACAGCAACAAAACGTACGATCAGAACATCGTGGGTACCGCACTGAGCTGGACGCCGGATAACTGGACCTTCTCCCTGGGCGGCGGCTGGTACCAGAACTTTATGACCACCAAAAAAGTGTCTGTTAACGATTACTTTGCCGGTGATGCGTGGGGTCTGGAATACTTTGCAGGCTATAAATTCCCAATCAACCAGTATGCGTTGAAATCCGTTCAGCCGTACTTCATGGGCGATCGCATTGAATACGTGAATGGTCGCAATTACCTGCGTACCGACAACGGGGTGGGTATCAGCTTCCAGCTGGATTACGGTTTCCGTGTTGATTACGAACACGTCTTTACCTCCAGCACCGACAACCTGGGTGATATGAACCTGGTGCGTCTGCGTTACGACTTCTGAGTCTGATGCTGTGCCCGGTGACGCTGACGCTTACCGGGCCTGGAGGACTGGAGGGCGGTAGTGATTTGTGTTCCGGATGACGCTGTCCTACAGGACTGTGGTGATTTGTAGGCCGGATAAGACGCGTGCGCGTCGCCATCCGGCAATTTTTAGTGGCTCAGCCACTGAGCAACCTCTTCAAATGTCCCGCGAAAAACAACCTTCCCGGCTTTCTTATCCAACTGATAGCGATACATCGGATCGTAATACTCTTCCAGCAGCGGCACTAACCAGCTGAAATGCGTCTCGGTGCTGCCGGTTCGACGCTGCTCATCCAGCGCCACGTCCAGCTTTGCGGTCAACTCGTTGAATCGCTGTAAACCCAGACGCCGCTTAATTGCACAAAGCCCATGATGCAGATAGTCGCTGTATTCCCGCCATCCCTGCTCTTCACCATACGCATGGGTGAAATCATGATGCATTCGCACAAAATACTCTTCACGCAGGCGCTCAAGACGCCGCTCGAACGGATCGTCAATCACGGCGATAATGGCCTGGGCCATGCGCTCGCGCAGACATTCCGGCAGATGGTTAGAGCCAATCATCCGGCCTTCATCTTCCAGCACCCAGCGCGTGGCCTGCTTTTTGAGAAGCGTCACCGCCAGTAGATTTTCGAAACTTGCCTGACTGAGCTGGGGTTCCAGGGTGCGGCCAAAAGAGGAGCCGCGATGACGGGCCAGGCCCTCGAGATCCACCCCATTTTCCTGCTGTTGCACCAGCTGCGTTTTGCCATTGCCGGTGCAGCCGCCAATCAGCACAATCGGTTTTTGCACCTGTTCTTCCGTGGCGGCAATCGCGGCTTGGCGTAGCGCCTTGTAGCCGCCTTCGATCAACGGGTAATCCACGCCTGACTCGCGTAGCCATTGCTGGACAATGTGGGAGCGCTGACCGCCCCGGGCGCAGCAGAGGTAGCCCTGCGGGTGTTGCCGGCAGGCTTCGCGCCAGGCATCCAGACGCTGCTGGCGAATGTCACCGCAGACAAGTTGATGGCCGAGTTCAAGCGCGGCTTCCGGCCCCTGGCGTTTATAGCAGGTACCCACGGCGGCGCGCTCGTCATCATTCATTAAAGGCAAATTTATCGCACCCGGCATTGCGCCCTGTTGAAATTCAACCGGCGCGCGGACATCGATTAAAGGCGTATCGGCGGTAAGGATCGCGCGATAGTCCGTTCCATCGTTCATGTTAAATCCTGAAAAAAACAAACAGCAATGGGCGGGATTTTACGCGCTGAAGGAGAGGGCGGGGAAGCATAAGTTAAACTTCCCCGCGATATAAGGCTTATTTGAGCTGAGTTTGTGCCCAGAGGATACCGCTGGCGTATTCCGTCGGCAGCAGCGGGGAGAGCGCTTCCAGCGTGGCGCTCAGGCGCGCAGTGTCGCTGTCGGTCAGATTCAGGTGACCGACTTTGCGCCCCGGACGCACTTCTTTGTCGTACCAGTGCAGATGCACTAACGGCAGTTTCAGCCAGTCGTAATTGAGGTCGCTGCCAATCAGATTCACCATCACCGACGGACTGTCGACCACCGGTGCCGGTAGCGGCAGACCGGTAATCGCCCGCAGATGCAGCTCAAACTGGCTGATGCTGGCACCGTTTTGCGTCCAGTGACCGCTGTTATGCACGCGCGGGGCCAGTTCGTTGATCAGCAGCCCTTCCGGAGTGACAAAACACTCCATCGCCATCACGCCGACGTAGCCCAGTTCCTGCATGATAGCGGAAAGCATCGATTCGGCCTGCGCCTGCTGTTTCGCATCAGCCCGCGGGAAGGCGACGCTGGTGCGCAGAATGCCGTCCTGATGCAGGTTACGCGTCAGCGGGTAGAACACCGTGCTGCCGTCATGCGCGCGCGCGCCGACGAGGGACACTTCACCCGAGAAGTTGATACCCTGCTCGACAATGCATTCGCCGTAGTTGTCATCCGGCAGTTGATCGGTTTCACTGGTGCGTAAACGCCACTGACCACGGCCGTCATAACCGCCGACGCGACGTTTCACAATGGCCAGTTCGCCTAAACGGTTAAAAATGGCGGGCCATTCGCTTTTGTCCGCCAGCAGTTGCCACGGGGCGGTCGCCAGGTCGAGCTTATCGAAAAGCTGTTTTTGCGTCAGACGGTCAGCAATGATCGGGAAGACATCGCGGTTCACGAAGGCCGGATGACGTGCCAGTTCACGCGTTAAGGCGGTTTCCGGCCAGCGCTCGATTTCTGCGGTGATTACGCTCTGCTGAAAAGGGACGGCGGCCGGTTCCGCATCCAGGCCAACTGGCCAGACGGCGATGCCCAGCGGTTCACCAGCCTGACGCAGCATACGTCCTAACTGACCGTTGCCCAGTACGCAAACCTGTTTCATGCCGCACCTCGCGGATCCGGATTCTCCAGCACCTCATCCGTTTGCGCGTTGCGCCAGTCGGTCAGGCGCTGATGCAGTGCTTTATCGTGCGTCGCCAGGATCTGCGCTGCCAGCAGTGCTGCGTTAGCCGCACCCGCTTTACCAATCGCCAGCGTACCGACCGGAATGCCGCGTGGCATCTGTACGATAGAGTACAGACTGTCGACGCCGCTTAGCGCCGCGCTTTGTACAGGAACACCCAGTACCGGCACCAGCGTTTTCGCCGCAATCATACCTGGAAGATGGGCCGCGCCACCCGCGCCAGCAATAATCACCTGATAGCCGTTCTCTTCAGCGCTTTCGGCAAAGCTGAACAGTTTATCGGGGGTGCGGTGGGCAGAAACCACTTCAACGTGGTGCGGGACGTCCAGGATTTCAAAAATTTCGGCGGCGAACTGCATGGTAGCCCAGTCACTTTTGGACCCCATCACGATGGCGACACGCGCCGGATTATTGCGGGAAGACATGCGTCTGAAAACTCCTGTGGTGCGGGACACACTGCTTTTGAGGCCACAAAGAATAGCACGTTATATCGGCAAGGAAAACGGTTGCGTGCCTGGATTTTAAGGCCTTTGACGGCGTCAAAATAGTGTTGGCTGGAAACGTACCGGTTCTAGCAGAAGCGGATCAACCCCATCTGTACCCCCTAACAAAAAAGGACTCTCTGGAGAGTGCTTTTTGAAATTGCTGTTGGCTTGATTCTGATTGTAGGTCGCGTAGCAATACTGACATCCATGCAGACAGGTGTTGTAGGTACCGATGTCTATGCTCTTCACACATCCACAGGCCTCACGTTGACCTGAATCTTTGCTATTAGGTATGAATAAGCCAAATAAGTCATTAATTAGCGCCTCATCAATACACTTACCGTGCTGAATGCCTTGCCCGGTAAGATTGACTTCTTCGGCGCAGGAGTAGATATCCAGTCCGTGTTGTCGGGCAATTTCTGATAATCTTTGCGACAGCGTTAAACAGAGTTCATGGTTTTGTGTGATATCGCTGTATATGAGCGAATCAATAGCCTTAAGGTTTTTTTCCGTCTTTTGATAAAAATCAGCAAAGCTAATCACGACGCGTCGGGTATGACCTTCTAATTCGGTGGCGATCTTACTGAACAGGCGAACATGTTCGTCAAAAGGAAGAAGGTTTGAAAAAAGAATAGGGTCATAACGCCAGATGACTTTTTCAGCGCCAATCTTTTCTGACAGTCGTTTAAAAACCTCGAGTGCTTTATGCGGATTTAAGGTTTTAGACTCAATCAACCGCGGATATCCGGTGAGGGTGAACTGGAAGTAAAAACGGTGGCCGATCTCCGAGAGTTCATCAAGATAAGGGAGCAGTTTCGTAGGATTGCGTGTCCAGAATACGATCGCATCAACATCTTCAGGAAGCAATGACACCCGAGAGACCTGGTGATAGTTAAAGGGATTCCGGGTCAGCAAAAAACCCGCGCGAATGCGGTTCATTAACCACTCACTGTAGAAAGCGGGTATATCGGTGCGACGGCTGGCGCTAATGATCATCGCGTATATTCCAGTATTTGATAGTCAAGATATCTGTTCGTTAAGATAGGATAATCTCTGACCTTGCATCTACATTCATTATCTTTGTCCTGGCAAAGTACTATACATTCTTTTGGATAATCAAAGTGGACATCTATCGCTTTTAAACCCGTATTGGCATGCCCCATGTATTGAGTGACGGTGTGTTTATCCGCTGTCTGAAAATCATGGCGGATTAATTCATTATGGATGTGTTCGAAAATATTGACATGTGCACTGGTTTGATCAAGTGAAGTATTGACATAAGAATTGAGGAAGTAGAGTTTATCTTTTTTAGTTTTTGAAATTTCCTGAGCGAGGTGTTCAATATCTGATGACTGCTCAATATCCTTAATTGATTTCGGGAAAATAAACACATCAAATTTCCCCAGAATCTTAGTGCTGATTTGATTAACAGAACGCAATGTCAGATATAAATTGTCATTTCCTTCTGGCAGTAGTCGCCGAGCTTTCCAGCGACATACATCATAGCCATAATAGTTAAAGTTAATGCCATCAAGGTTATGAAGGAGGGCAAAGTAATCGGGATATAACCCACACCCCATAGAGGCAATATTGACGTCGGTTACGTTATTTTTACTTAGCCTTTTCTGAAGTGAGTTGGCTAAAATACAGTACTCAAAATAATAAGCAGGGAGGTATTTTAAAGCATATATTTTTTGGTATACCTCGTCATCATAGTTACCATTTAAAGGTAAAAGTTCTGAATGGTCACATAAAAAACCATCTCTCATTAAGCTCCGATGAAAACTAAGTACCGTAGTACGGATAAAATCCTGATCAATATTCATCATTACCCTTAATTCTTAAATTTGTTTTAGCATAGCCATCCAGACTTAGAGGGTAATGATCTGGGTCATTATTTTATAATGAGGATGTTTTTTTCAAAACGGGAAAGCGATCAGCTCCACATCGTCCGGCGTGACTTTGACCATCGATCCTTCACTATGCCAGGCACCTAATACGACGCGGAAGGCGGGTTCGCCGTTGACGGTGAGCGCGTGAACATCAGGGCGGTGGGTATGACCGTGAATCAGCCACTGGACGTGGTGTTTTTCCATCTCAGCGACAACCGTATGTTTGTTGACGTCCATGATCTCCAGTGATTTGCTGCTATTGGCGGCTTTGCTGTTGGCTCGCATCCTGGCGGCCACATGCTTACGTATAAACAGCGGCAGGGCAAGGAACAGCGTTTGCAGCCAGGGCTGATGGACTTTCGCGCGAAACGCCTGATAACCCGCATCGTCGGTACACAGCGTATCGCCGTGCATGATGAGTACCCGTCGACCGTACAGATCGAGCACGTTTTCCTGGGGGAGCAGCGTCATGCCGCTTTCACGGGCAAAGCGCTTGCCAATCAGAAAGTCACGGTTGCCGTGAATGAAAAAACAGGGGACGCCGGATTCGACAACCGCTTTAATGGCGGCGGCCATTTCATGGTGTAGCGGGTTGGGATCGTCATCGCCAATCCAGGCTTCGAACAGGTCGCCCAGGATATACAGCGCGTCAGCCTGACGGGCTTCACCGGCTAAAAAACGCAGAAAACCGGCGGTGATCGCCGGTTCTTCCGTGCAGAGATGAAGATCTGCAATAAACAGTGTCGTCACAATTACTCGCTGACGGTCACGTTTTCGATAATCACGTCTTCTTTCGGTACGTCCTGGTGCATGCCGCTGCGACCGGTAGACACGCCTTTGATTTTGTCTACAACGTCCATACCTTCAACCACTTCTGCAAATACACAGTAGCCCCAGCCCTGCATGCTTTCGGCGGAGAAGTTCAGGAAATCGTTGTCGGCTACGTTGATGAAGAACTGCGCCGTCGCGGAGTGCGGAGCCTGAGTACGCGCCATTGCCAGCGTGCCACGGGTATTTTTCAGACCGTTGTTAGCTTCGTTTTTGATAGCGTCTTTGGTGGCTTTCTGTTTCATGCCAGGTTCAAAACCGCCGCCCTGAATCATAAAACCGTTAATCACACGGTGGAAAATGGTGTTGTTGTAAAAACCTTCGCGACAGTAGTCCAGGAAGTTTTTAACTGTTTCAGGCGCTTTATCATCAAACGTTTTGATTACGATATCGCCGTGATTAGTGTGGAAAGTAACCATTTTTGCATCCTGTTCCGATATAGTGGTGCTTTAACCCAACGAAGGGTCAGAGTTAGGGAGGTGTTATAGCATAACCGCACGCTGCGATCACCTCGCAAAGTGTGCTGCTTCCCGTCCCAATTATGGGTATTATACAGACTTTGTTATCCACACACGTCTTACACGGAATCTTCGATGTTAAAAATCTTTAATACACTGACGCGCCAAAAAGAGGAATTCAAACCTATTCATGCCGGGGAAGTCGGCATGTACGTGTGTGGTATTACCGTTTACGATCTCTGTCATATTGGTCATGGCCGTACGTTTGTGGCGTTTGACGTGGTTGCTCGCTATCTGCGCTTCCTGGGCTACAAGCTGAAGTATGTGCGTAACATCACCGATATCGACGATAAAATCATTAAGCGCGCTAATGAAAATGGCGAAAGCTTTGTTGCACTGGTGGATCGTATGATCGCCGAGATGCACAACGATTTTGATGCGTTAAATATTCTGCGTCCGGACCTGGAGCCGCGCGCGACCCACCATATCGCCGAAATTATCGAAATCACTGAACAGCTGATTGCCAAAGGCCATGCCTATGTGGCGGACAACGGCGACGTGATGTTCGATGTCCCGACCGACCCGAACTACGGGCAACTGTCACGCCAGGATCTGGATCAACTGCAGGCCGGTGCGCGCGTGGACGTGGTGGATGTGAAGCACAACCCGATGGACTTCGTGTTGTGGAAAATGTCCAAAGAGGGCGAGCCGAGCTGGCCGTCACCGTGGGGCGCAGGCCGTCCTGGCTGGCACATTGAGTGTTCCGCAATGAACTGCAAACAGTTGGGTAATCACTTTGATATCCACGGCGGCGGTTCTGACCTGATGTTCCCGCACCACGAAAACGAAATTGCCCAGTCCACCTGCGCGCATGACGGTGAGTATGTGAACTACTGGATGCACTCCGGGATGGTGATGGTTGACCGCGAGAAGATGTCCAAATCGCTGGGTAACTTCTTTACCGTGCGTGACGTGCTGAAATACTACGACGCGGAAACCGTGCGCTACTTCCTGATGTCCGGCCACTATCGTAGCCAGTTGAACTACAGTGAAGAAAACCTGAAGCAGGCGCGTTCTGCGCTGGAGCGTCTGTACACCGCGCTGCGCGGGACGGATAAGTCTGTCGCACCCGCCGGTGGCGAGGCGTTTGAAGCACGTTTTGTTGAGGCGATGAACGACGATTTCAACACGCCCGAAGCATACTCCGTGCTGTTCGACATGGCGCGTGAAGTGAACCGTCTGAAGGCAGAGGATATGGCCGCAGCAAATGCGATGGCGTCTCACCTGCGTAAGATTTCTGGTGTGTTGGGGCTGCTGGAACAGGATCCGGAGCTGTTCCTGCAAAGCGGCGCACAGGCGGACGACGGAGAAGTCGCAGAAATTGAAGCGTTGATTCAACAACGCCTGGATGCCCGTAAAGCCAAAGACTGGGCGGCTGCGGATGCGGCGCGCGATCGTCTAAATGAGATGGGCATTGTGCTGGAAGATGGTCCGCAGGGAACCACCTGGCGTCGTAAGTAATTACCTGAATTGCCGGATGGCGGCTAACGCCTTATCCGGCCTACGATGGAATGATCGGTAGGCCTGATAAGCGTAGCGCCATCAGGCACTATTAATGACGTCTATACCACCACAGCACACCCATCATCATCACTCCCGGTAGCCATACCCATAATAATTCCGAAAATATCACCTGGTGCCCGTACGGCGTGGCATAACGTGATAACGCAAACGGCGCGACCTTAATCACCTGCCACGGCGCGAAGAAGCGTTCGTTTGACCACGGCCACAGCCAGCCTACGCCTTTGCCACCGGTGGTTACCGAATCCAGCAGGCTGTGCGACAACAGCGAAACCGTCAAAAATAACCAGCAGCGCATTAACCCGGCTTTAAACCATCGTCGCCCCACCCACACGCAGAGTAGCGGAACCAGTAACGCGAACAGTAGCGAATGGGTAAATCCGCGATGTCCGAACACGTTTCCATAGGACACCCCGAGTTTAAACGAAAGCACGTCGGCATCCGGCAGCATCGCAAGAGCGATCCCGACAAACAGTAAACGTGGGGGGATCACTTTCAACCCCAGACCCAGTCCAAGGCAAATCGGGACGGCGGCGTGGGTAATAATGGTTGGCATTGTCATTATCCCTGGCAAATCATAGCAATATAGCAGCGACAGGCGTGGAGGCGTGGGTGGTGAATTCCGAATTTATGCCGACTCGCGCACAACGAGTTGACCAGAAAGCGTAATACGCTGGATTTGTAGATCTGGTTCTTTCAGTTTGCGCATCATAAGGACCGCCGCCTGGCGTCCGGTCTCTTCACTGGCCGATGAAACATAGGTCAATGACGGTGACGTCAGATTTACGTGCAGCATATCTTCAAAACCAATCAGCGCCACCTGCTGGGTCAAAAATACGTCTTTACCGAGGGTACGTCCAACCTGATGAATGCCGGAGATAGAGCCAATCATCGCCGCGGGTGAGTGGCAAAGCAGAGCGGTGATCGTGTTATTTTGTTCCAACAGATGGCGGGTGGCAATGCTGGCGGCGTGGGTATCATCGTCACAAGCAGGAGTCGATTCTTCTTTATAGACCATGCCATTTTGTGCCAGCGTATTGCGAAACCCCTGTAATCTCTGTTGGCGAATCAGACAGTCTGGTCGACCGCCAATATAGCCAATGCTGCGGTGCCCGCGTTCAATCAGATAGCGAGTGGCAAGGCTCGCCGCCTGACGATTATCGCGCATTACCAGATTGCAGTTTTCTTCAATCAGCGATTGCGATACGACAACTAATGGTAAAGGGCACTGGCGCACCTGTTCAGGTAGCGCTGTACGGGTGGGGTCCGACGACAGATAAATGACGCCAGCCACACCTTGCTGCTTGAAAGAGAGAAAACAGCGCTCCAGGCTTGTCCGATCATCCTGTGGCTGACCCAGGAAAACCATAAAGCCTTGCTGTTCCAGCTCCTGAACAATGCTTGCCATCACCTTGATGGAAAAGCTGTCGCTGAAATCGCGCAGGATCAGGCCGATCAGATTGGACGTGCTGGCGCGAAGATTCGCTGCGGCGATGTTATGAACATAGCCAAGCGTATTGATGGCAGCATGGACCTTCTCAATCGTTGCCTCTGAGATTTTCCCTTTCTGGCGTAACACCAGCGAGACGGTCGAAACCGAGACGCCCGCCTGCTTTGCGACATCAATAATGCTGACTTTCTTCAAAATCGCTCCCTGAAAATTACCGGTTATCAGCCAGATACGACAACGTCTCCCAGCGTACAGGAGACGTGTCATTCAGGCATCTTATTATTTGCCAATCATCGTGGACATGGTCTGGGCGATAAACTGTGCTCTCGCACCGAAAATCACCTGGATGCCGTTGTCGCCGACAAAGACCACGCCGCGCGCGCCGAGGCCGTTGAGACCGTCTTTATCGACCTCGTCGCTTTTCGCCACTTCCAGACGCAGACGGGTGATACAGGAACCGACGGAGTCGATGTTCTGCGCGCCGCCCAGCAGGCCGATGATTTCAGTGGCAATTTCTGTATCCGTTTTGTCGTTCGCATTGGCGGTCACTTCGGTACGGCCTGGTGTTTTGATGTCGAAACGGCGAATAACAAAGCGGAAGGTAAAGTAGTAAATCAACGCCATCGGCACGCCGATGATAATGGCGTTCAGGAAGTTGGTCTGATAGCCATTGAAGGAGGGCAGGATGCCAAACGACAGGTAGTCGATGAAACCGGCAGAGAACGACTTGGCAATATGCGCATGCAGCAGGTACATGGTCATATAGGCCAGCCCCGCCATAATGGCGTTGAAGACGTACAGAATTGGCGCCACGAAGATAAAGGTGAATTCAACCGGCTCGGTAATCCCTGTCAGGAAGCAGGTAAGCGCTGCCGAAAACAGAATACCGGCCGCAATTTTCTTATTCTTCGTGTGCGCTTCGTGATACATCGCCAGACAGGCCGCAGGCAGGGCAAACAACATCAGCGGGAATTCACCCTGCATGAATTTACCGGCGTTCTGATAGGTATCACTACTGAAAGATTTGACCCCTTCCTCCAGCATTTTGAACCAGATTGTCTGGTCGCCGTGGATCACCTGACCGGCCTGAGTGGTGTAATCCCCAAAGGAGTACCAGAAGGACGGATACCAGATGTGGTGTAACCCGAGCGGGATCAGCGCACGTTCAACCAGGCCAAAGATAAAGGTTGAGACCGCCTGATTATCGCCGTTGACGACCACCGAAAGCGCATCGATACCGGACTGAATGTGTTGCCAGACGTAGGGCAGCAGCAGTCCCAGCACAAAGGAGAGAAACGCGGTGGCGATCGCCACAAAACGTTTACCGGAGAAGAAACCGAGGAACTCCGGCAATTGCATGGTGTGAAAGCGGTTATAACACCAGGCGGCGAGAATACCGCAGATCAGACCGCCAAAGACGCCCATTTGCAGGGTTGGGATACCGACCACCATGGCGTATTTTCCGCCCTGGGAGGCCATCTCCGGCGTGATGCTCAGCACCGTGCTGATGGTGATGTTAGTGACAAACACCGAGACCGCCGCCGACAGCGCCGCGATACCCGATTCAGAGGCAAGACCGACGGCAGAGCCGATGGCGAACAGCATCGGCAGGTTATCAAAGATAACGCCGCCCGCGTTCATCATCAGCGGCAGATGGAATTTATCCCCGAAGGCCAGCAGCAGGCCCGCAGCAGGAAGCAGTGAAATTGGCAGCATTAAAGCGCGGCCAATCATCGATAATTTAGACAACGATTTAACAAACCCTGATATCAGACTCATGCTGATTTCCCCCGAGTAGCGCTTTTTTAGCGCTGTTATTGTAAGTAGAACGTTATAGTAGAACGTTCTACTTATCGTGCTGAAGGAGTGAGTTTCGCGCAACTTAAATTTCACGCTTCATCAAATGAAATGGTGATTCTTTGAAGTTGATCGATAATTAACCGTTATGGTCGTAGGGAGATAAAGAAAGAGAAGAGGGGCCTCAACCCGACATCCCGGAGGAGAGATCGGGTGAGGTGTAAGATAGCTCAGGCCGTTACGGTGATCGTCTGGCCGGCAAAGCTGACGGTTTGACCGGCCACGATTTTGCAGCGTTTGCGGGTTTCCACCGCGCCATCAACCTTTACCTGCCCTTCGGCAATGGCAATTTTCGCCTGGGCGCCGCTTTCACTCCAGCCTTCCAGTTTCAGCAGATCGCACAGTTCAACGTGAGGATGCTTGCCTAAAGAAAATGTCGCCATGTTAGTTGTCCTGAGGATCGTGATATTCAACGCACGCCTGTAGCGTGTTTTCGATAAGGGTGGCGACCGTCATTGGTCCCACGCCGCCCGGTACGGGCGTAATGTACGAGGCTCGCGCGGCAGCGTCGTCAAACACTACGTCGCCGACAACCTTGCCATTTTCCAGACGATTGATGCCGACATCAACCACGATAGCGCCTTCTTTGATCCACTCACCCGGAATAAAGCCCGGTTTACCGACGGCAACAATCAGCAGATCGGCATGCTCAACGTGGTGACGCAGATTTTTGGTGAAGCGGTGGGTCACCGTGGTGGTGCAACCGGCCAGCAGCAGCTCCATGCTCATGGGGCGCCCCACGATGTTAGAGGCGCCAATCACGACCGCATTCAGACCGTAGAGATCGATGTTGTAACGCTCGAGCAGAGTGACAATCCCGCGCGGCGTGCAGGGGCGCAGACGCGGGGCGCGCTGGCACAGGCGACCGACGTTGTACGGATGAAAACCATCCACGTCTTTATCCGGATCGATACGTTCCAGCACTTTGACATTATCGATGCCTGCCGGAAGCGGCAACTGCACCAGAATACCGTCGATGGTGTTGTCGGCATTGAGCGTATCAATCAGCTCAAGCAGTTCCGCCTCGCTGGTGGTTTCCGGTAGGTCATACGAGCGGGAGACGAATCCCACCTCGTCACAGGCTTTACGCTTGCTTGCCACATAAATCTGTGAGGCCGGGTTGCTGCCTACCAGGACTACAGCCAGGCCCGGGGCTCGACGTCCGGCGGCAATACGCGCCTGAACTTTTTGAGCAACCTCAGAGCGCACCTGCTGCGCAATCGTTTTACCGTCAATAATCTTTGCTGCCATCAGAGAGAGGATTCCATCTGTTACTACACGTCAAAGGGGATGGCGCTATTTTGTCAGAAGTGAAGACGGTTGTCAGTTACCGCTTTCTGTCAGGGTGGTTTTAAGCGGCGATCCGCCTGGAGGGGGAGGGGACAGGAAAAGCAGGATGCTCACAACTCAAGCAGTTGAGAGGAAAGCCATTGACCGTTAAGGTTGTGAACGTATAATACCGACCAGTTTTGTATCAGTCCGCATTGCAGTTCACTGCTCCCTTAGCTCAGTTGGATAGAGCAACGGCCTTCTAAGCCGTCGGTCACAGGTTCGAATCCTGTAGGGGGCGCCATTTCGAACAAACGTTAGTGGTCATTCCCTCCTTAGAATAAGGCGCGAGGGTTCCATTTTAAAACAGCTTAGATCCTTGTTAACTAAAATGTTTCATTGGTTTTCTTGCACCTAAGTTGCGAAAGAGTCGGTTTTGCACCATTGGTAACCTCTTCTGAGGTGATATCAAATAAATACGCCTGTCGCTTAACTGCAGCGTCCACTCTGTACAGTGCCGTCAAATAACCAGCTTGATATTTGTCACAGCATCCCCTGCCAGAAGATTGTCTCTCTGTCATTGTTTCGGTGATTAAATCCTGTAAAATCTCTGCTGTGGTGATATAAAAACTTTCATATTTGTTAAATTCGGTCATCCCTGGAACCTCAGCCCCGTTGTCATTCGAGGAAATATAAACTCCGGCTTCATGCAGTACTGCCGAATAAAGTGTTTTGGTAGTCTGATGACAAAAATATTTTAGCCGCTCTTTACAAGTGAAAGATGACTGAGGCCGCAGGCATTGAGCGACCGGATAATATCTGAAACGTTATCGTCTACATGCCATCAATAATAGGTCACAAACATATTCACCTTTCCGGTCACCGGGCCGGTGTAGTTATTGCCACCGCGAGTAACGGGTCCCCGCTGGACATAGCGCACCCCGAAAGAAGCCGTGTCCGGACTGGTGAATCCGGTATCAGACGGGTCTGTTTTTATGTTACCTTTTGCCCCGACATTGGTTCTATATACAGTGGGAGCTTGACCTGTCTGGTGGACATCCAGTCGGTTGCCGCCGTAGGTCATCTCCAGTTCCAGTCCGTCAATTGGCTGACCGCCTGCGCTGTCATACAGACTGATATTGCGGTTTGAAAGCGGGCTGGCCCCGGTATCCTGAAAGCTGAATTCCACATTATCAACTTTACCGGAGCACTCAAGGTTAATGCCGACTGGCGTGGTGTCGCCGGTAAAGGGTAACCCACCTCCGACAGAAACAGCGGGAGACGTTCTGTTCACCCAGTATCCTATATTCACCTGATAGTCCGTTGCACCACGTAGTCTGCATGATGGAAGTTGTATCGTAATACCAGCGCCACCAAGATAAACACCTGGATTAGTGAATCCATGCTCCGTCGGAGATAATGATAAAGCCCCGGCCCCCGGGATACTTAAAGGACCTGAGTACGTAACATTTCCTGTTTTAACCAGTTCACCCCTGACCGAGAAATAAACGCGACCTGATAATATTTGCGTTATATTATAAGGACTGCCGGGAACGTTGCTGGCTGCAAAAGTACCGGAGTGCAGTTCCGCCAAAAAATAACCTCTGAGACCGTTTAGTATAATTTCACTACCCGCAGAGGGATTGTGAAGGTCCACGCTATTATAATCTCTAATATCGAGACCTGCCTCATATCCTCCGCCCGTCATTGCAAAGTTATTATTCTGGTAATACGTATCCTCTGATATTTTTACATAAATTTTTAAACCGATACCGTCCACTGATGTTTTGTAGATGCCCGGAGATGACAGGATACTACTGTCATTAATTAATAAACCTGTTATAAAAAAACGAGGAGAATTCGTTCGGACTCCGGTATTCGACCTGACAGTATTTGAGCCACTGGTCACACCGGAAGACTGACACTCAAACCCAAACCGGGGTAAAAATTCCTCGTATCCCCAGGAGTGCAGTACTGTTCCGACAGGTAGGTGATTATCCACAATGAGCGCCAGCGGCCGCTCGAAAGGCCTGTTGCTGGGGTAGGTAAACGTGCAACTACCGGCAGGTTGTCCATAGGCGGCGGGATACTGGTTGTCATCCCAGGTATAATCAAAATGATAGGTATAAGCCGCAACAGTCTCCCTGCACAACCCGGCCAGTATCAGTACCGGCAGTAGCGCCCGTGCCGGCCGCCGCCACAGCTTCATCCCTGCGTCCTTCATAACTGTACCTCTGTTGTCAGCACATCCGTCTCACCGCCGTAGTCATTCATCGCACTGTATGTCAGCGTCGCCCGTTTTCCCTTTAGCCTCTCTGGCACCGTGTAACATCGGCTTCCCAGCGGCAGTGTCATCTCTATTCTGTCCTCCGGCGTCACCCCCGCACCTCCGCCCGCCTTCAACTCAAGGCGACCGAAGCTCACATGGTACGGTGTTGGATTGTCCGCCTTCAGGCAGCTACCACCATCCTCCACCGTCCAGCGTAACGACTTCACTGCCTCTGACGCCTCTCCCTTCAGTCCCGCCGGACGCACAAACACCTTTAGTCGGTTACGGATGGCGATAATCAGCTTGTTATCCTTACTGTCCTTCGCCTTCGGCGGGATTTCCTGTATCGACAACCAGTACGCCGACTCACGGTCCTGCGGGATTTCCGCGGGGAGCACTACCAGGCGCAGACGTCCGTCCTGACCCCCACCCACCTTCATCACCGGCGGCGTCAGGACCAGGGGCAGGTTGTTCTCGTTTCCCTTCAGGTCTTCCAGCCAGGACTGGACGAGATAGCTTTCCTGGCTCTCGTTCTTCACTTCTATTGCCGTCTCTTTGTCTGCGGCATACGCCACTATCCGCGTCAGTGCTGGCCGCACCGCCGCCGCAGCATCTGCCGGAAGGATCCATACGCCTGTCAGAACGGCAATACCTGCCGCCTTCTTCATTCTGTTTACCGTTGTCTGTGACATCATTTCCTCCTTTACTGACCCTGCCACGGGGTTCCCGCTTTTCATCCGTTCTGACTCGTTACCGGCAGTTCACCGGTATCCGCGTGTGCCACTGTTCTGCTGCCGGTTTCGGCAGACTGAACCGGCACTGCCGTTTTTCCTGACCCCATGACACAATGAGCGTCTCATCCCGCCGCGCATCGAGTCCCGTCAGGTAGGTCAGCCCGTTATTGCCCACAATGCCCGCCTCTTCATTCTGACCTTCCACCCTGACCATGGCACCCACCGGCACCGTGTGCGACCCGCCGATAACCACCATCGCCCGGCGGCCCACACGTGTGGCGAAGCGCAGCAGGATCGCCGCCCCCTCCGTTGGCACCACCTTCCGTCCGGTCTCCGGCAGTTCAACCGTCTGCGCGTCCGTGGTGTCCAGACTCACAGTGTTATAACGATAAGGACTCAGATGGTTGATGATCGCACGGCCCCACCGGTCTGTTTTGTTCCCCCCCGGCACACCGATATCTGCTGCGCCCGGCGTCTCCACAATACCGATGGTGTCCCCCATCCGCGGTGCCAGAATTGCGCCTCCCTTATACAGCAGCACCCCGCCCGACATCCCCGCCGAGAACTGGTCCGCGTATGAACTGTGGCTGAGTGTGGAGTTCAATGAGGCCAGGGATGTGCGGTACCCTAGTGAGGCGGATTCACTGTAACGGTTACGCGGGTCCTTCTGCACATTCAGCCCCCAGTTGAAGGGGCTGGTCTGGCTGCTGCCTGACAACCCCAGTGACTGGCTGTAGTGCTGGTCACTGTCACGCACAAGGTTGTAACTGGCCTGGACGTTACTGCTTCCCCGGCCCAGCGGCATACTGACGCTGAGGTTGAGCATATTGTCATCATAGTCACCGCCGTTTTTGGTATACGAATATGACAGGCTGACACTCGCCTTTCCCAGCATGAAGCCATAACCGGCAGACGCGCTGGTACTCCGACGCGAGGTGCCGTAGTAACGGTCCTGACTCAGGGTAAGATACAGGCTGCCGTAGTCCTGCATCCCCTGGTTGATGTTGACCTCAAGCCGGCTCCGGCGCCGTTTGTTCCACAGGGCATCCCCCGACTCGTAGTATTCATCCGGCTTATAAAGGGTCCCATCGTAGCCGTATGCGGGTTCCCGCTTACGGTACGTATTGCGGCCGGTGAATTCGTCAAAGGAGAGAAAGTGCTCAGAGCGGTACTGGTAGCCGAGAATGCGAAGACCGGTGTTTGTGCTGTCAAACTGTCTGGCATACAGCATGCGTACCGCACTGCCGTTACGGGTTTCCCTGTCCTCTCCCCGAGTAAGTGCCAGGGAATAACGCGACTGCGCCAGGTCCAGCGCGAAAGCGCCGATGCGCCCCACGTTCCAGGCAACTCCCACGGCAAGGGACTGGTAATGCGCCGCCCCCAGTCCAGTGGTGTTGAGCGTGAATGCTTCAAACCCCCGCTCCAGACTGACTGCCCCCAGCAAGGGGCGGTCACTCCCGCCGCTGTTCCGGTATTCCCCCGCGGACAAGCTGTAACGCATTGCCCCCGGTCGTATCATGTTCGGCAGCGAGGTATAGGGCACGGTGAACTGCTGGCGAGTGCCGTCCGTTTCTTCCACCGTCACTTCGAGGTCGGCCCCCGTCTGTCCGGCGTACATGTCATCAATGGCAAAGGGACCGGGCGTCAGCGTCCGACTGTCGATAATGTGTCCTCGCTGGCGGATGATAAGTCGGGCGTTGGTGCGGGCGGTTCCGCGGATAACGGGGGCATAACTGAACTGCGATTCCAGCATCATGCGCTCGCTGGTCCGCAGGGTGACGCCCCGCAGGGGAATGACCCCCATGATATTGCCGGCGGTGTACGTGTAGATATCACCAACGGAGAGTCGTGCCCGCAAGGGTATGATGTTGCGCTCCGCATACAGCCGGTCGTGATTTTTCTGCCAACCCTGCCAGGGATTTTTGATGAAGGTGTCAAAACTGTACAATCGCCAGGGGCCGGCACTGGCCGTGCTATTCAGGCTCACGAAGGCACTATTGCGGGTATTGTGATCGTCAGAATGCCTCGAATTTTTCTGTCGGCTGCTGTAGAAATACCCGCTGTAAGCCGTTCTGAGCGCCGGCGTGCCGTCATCCCAGAGGACTGGCGGCACCATCTGAAAGCGTTGACTGCTGACCGCTTCCTGGGGCAGGGTCAGGCGCAGTTGCTGGCGCGCATCATCGTAGAATACCCGGGCGGCAGGAATGCGCTGTGCGGGATCGTCGCAGACGGCGGGGCGGGTATCGTCGTTATCGTCCTCTTTTAGTTTGGTCTGCCAGTTGTCATACAGCTCCGTCTTCACCCCTGCTTCACTAAGGAGATAGCGGGTCAGGCAGGGCCTGACCTCCCCGGATTCGTGGTCAGCGACAAAACGGATATCGCGGGCGTCCACAATGCGGTCATTCACCACCACCTCGACGTGCTTCATTCCTGGCGTCAGCGTGTTTTTGTAGCGAAAGATATCCGGCGATGCGCCGTTTTTATCCCGGCGCAGGAAAATACTCTCATACTCGCGGTCGCTTTCCTCCGCCTGGGCGACACAAGAAAACGACAGCAATACGGATGCAGCCAATAATGACAGTGTGTGCCTGGCAGCTGAGCTTCCCTGAGTCATGCACTTACTCCCTCACGAGTCTTGTCCTGTCCTCTGCCGCCGGGGTAGTCAACTGACCACCCCGGGGTATGTGTCGTGGTTACGCCTGTCAGAAATAAGAAATCACGAAATCCGCCACGCCGGTGACATTCCCGGCAGTGACGCCAGTTGACAGTGACTTGTAGGCCGCTTTGTAGTTCAGTGTCAGCGGTCCCGGAGTACCGACCGGCAGGGCCAGACCCGGGTCGGTGTTCGTCCCGCCGTTCAGGTCAATCTGGGTGACGCCACTCTGCTGCATAATGGCCACCGCAACATTGGTGGCCGGAGTGGTGGCTGCCGTATTAGCCATTACGTGTGCATCACCTGCCGGACTACTGGCGGTGGTGAACAGGGTACGGACGTTGTTCAGACCCGCAATCGCGGCGCAGCCGGTGAGTTGGATGGAGAACGGGGTCTGACCGGCGTAAGTGCCGGCTGCCGTGTTCAGCGTGTCGGCAGTGACTGGTGGCAGCGTCAGCGTGGCGTTGATGGGCGTGCCCGGTGTGCCGGCCACAGTGGAGTCTGCCGTGACAGAAGCGATGGCAGTACAGGCCGAGTTGGTCACTGTACCGTTAAAGGTGATGGTGCCGTCCGCTGCCTGAACAGCGGCGCTGCCCAGGGTCGTAGTAATGGCGGTGGCCAGAAGATATTTCGTCAATTTCATAAAACAAACTCCATGTTATTAACACACACAAATTACCTGCCGGAGACGGTTCCGGCGGGTCACATATTCCGGATGCCTGCGAGAAGCATCTTCCGGTTAACGTCGGATAATTCCCGTCATCTGCTGGTGATGAAACAACATTCCTGGCAGAAAATCCCTGTCATATCCCGGCATAGCAGAACGCCGGTGGCGTGGCCGTCACTGAGACCATACGTTTTCATGGTGCTGAGTTTCAGCGCGTAGAGGTATTTCGTGGTCACTTTCATTTTCTCCTTGAGGAGAGGAAGTGAATATCCGCGACACAGATAGTGAAACAGAAGGCGCTGTGACTGCGTAATACCCCGCTGAATAGGTTCGCTGGCAGCTGCGCGGGAAAGAATATCTGCCAGGGTATATTGTCCGGTACGAAAAGGAATTACCCAGGGGAATTTCCTTTGATTCTGATACCGTCCATCATTTTTAGTCCGCAGCAGAATAATCACCCGACAGTATGCTACCCAGGGTGACTGCAATATGTGTTGCCGTCGGGTAATATCAGCAATATTAACGACCACAACATCACCGCTCTGTGGGTGTTTTTTATCAGATAACATACCTGCGTGATGAAGAATGCGCTTTTTTCTTCCGGGGAGATTAATTCCAGAAACGCCCTGAAGAAAAAAAGAATCATCAGAGATAAAGTGATATTCCATTATAATTCTCCCTGCCCGTAATTTTCCCTGTGTCAGGGATTTTCAGACGGAAGTGTAAAACGATAATTTGCGAATTTAACAATCGTTTTAAACGATCGATACTTACCTATGCAATAGTTAACGCATATCGATCTGCGACTATCGATCGTTATAGTCGATTATTTTAAGAGCTAAAAAAAACCGATTACAAATGAGAAAATAACATGGAAAAATCTTATAAAATAGCCAAAATTATTTAATAAAAACCATGGTGTAATTTCTTAAGTCACACTCTGTAACCCCTTAAAATACAGGAGTCAGTACAGATAAAATATTCCACGGATAACCATTACGAGCAGCCACGCTGTCCGGTGGAATGTAAGGGAAGGTATTGGTGAAAAACACGACAGCAGGAGCGCGGAAAGGAAAAGTAATAATGATTAACGTTCTCAAATAAATGGATACAAAACAGAGTAATTTATTGCTGATTTCATGATATAAATCAAATTTCCATTTCTTAAATGGTTTTTCGGACGGGCATTTTTTAACAACGTTATGACGTCATTGCAGTGTCTGATTGCTGTAATCTTTATCATTTCTGGCAGGACTGTAATGGGCCGCATACCATATTATTATGTTTTCTGTTCGAATCCTGTAGGGGCGCCATTAGAACTCAACGATTAAACCATTTCCTCCAGCCTCCATATTTCCTTCATGGGACATATTTGGGGCATCGTCGTTAAAATCGAGTCAACTTGAGGCTCGAAACCGTCTAAGACCTCCAGTTTATCCAATTCCATTTGGGAAACACGGTCTGAGCAACCCTGAACCTGATACCTAAAGGCTGAAGCTGATTTCCACTGATGGTGTACTGCGCTGCGCCTCACCATGATAGACGGCTTCAATGTTGTTACCATCCGGGTCAAGTACGAAAGCCGCGTAGTACCCAGAGTGGTAACGGCGTTCGCCAGGTGCTCCGTTGTCACGTCCCCCATGCGTCATTGCTGCATGATAAAAGGCATCCACCATCTCACGATCGTTGGCCTGGAAGGCCAGATGATGACGTCCTGTCGGTACTCCCAGTGCTCCTGCGCTTTTCACCGACGATACGACCAGTTCGTCTGCCCAGAAATAATCGTCCGTTGTGCTTACGATCGGGATTTCCAGTGTCGCCAGGACGGCAGTGTAAAACGCTTTGCTGGCGTTAAAGTCGTTAACCACGAGCTGGATATGGTCGATAAGTCTGCCACGATGGAGTTGATACGTTTTCATAAATTCATTTCCCTTCCTTTTACCGTCATTTTTGCTGGTATTTATTCTTTATCAGGAAAAAACAAATCTCAATTTTATCTTTCGGCGATTTCTTATCTGTTCCTATTAATACGGAGAGTTAAACGTTCATCACCATGACAGAAAGACCATCCGGAAAACCGGATAGTCTTTTTGCGCTTTGGAGATATAGAGGCACGTAGCCCGCATTTACTCGCTATTCCGGTTCTGACGCCTTGCGTAAAAACGGGGTATACGATACTGCCATGATGATCCCTTCCGGACTGAGAAAGCGGGTGACCGTTTGTTCCCAGGGTTCCTCCTGCATACAGGTCAACAAGTTACATCCACTTTCCTTTAAAATATCGGAGGCGGATTGTATGTCGTCAACTTCAAATTCGAGCCAGGCCTGGGGAACAGGTAAACTGGCAGGCCATTCAGATGAACCAAAACAAGAGAGGGCCACTTTATCCAGCGGCCAGACGGCAAAATACTTCATGCCAGGGATGTTTTGCGAATGCAGATATCCGTCATAACCGTCAATAGTTTCAAGCGGCAGTTGCAGTATGTCTTTATATAAAGACGCACTTTCCTCTGGATTTGTCGTGACGGGACCAAACCCGGCGACAAATAACACATTAATTCCTTTCAGGATGCTGGACATAGTCACCTCATAGTTTTGAAGCGTGATTACATTGTTATGCACGAACCGCACAATAATAAAATTTCTGCAGTTGATGAGGAGAAAGGTACAATATAATCCTGACTCCTCGTTGTAAAAAAGGGACATTTCTATGAGGGAATATCAAAATTTACCGCGTCGCCGCCCAGAGGCTGCATCAACAACGCGTTGCTACCGCGTCATCTGAACCGCAATGAACACCTTCTCAGGCGGACTGAAACACATTGTCGGTAACCGACACTGCGCGGCGACGCAGCTCTTTTTCGCGCCGTCTGAGCCGTTACGTCACATCGTTTCCCACTATACCGTGCAATTACGCTGCGATTGTGAGCCACAGCCACAGCAGCCATTGACGATTGTTCCTGACGCCAGCGGCTGCCTTGTTTTCACTCTAACTAACGGGCGTCTCCAGCAGCTCTTTTGGGGGCCTGGCAGCCAACCGCACCAGGTTTCGCGGGACTTCAACACGATCGCCATGCGGATTCTGGTTGAGTTTCTGCCCGGTGGCGCGTTTGGGCTTTTGGGCAGTATGCCTTTATATGAATTACAAAACAGGCAGTATCTTCTGGGGACCATCGCCCCTTCTCTGGAACGGTTATTTCTTCCTGTTATCGAATTGCATCACGAATCTTACCCGCTTCTGCTTCAGGCCATCGACGAAGTATTAGTCCGTCATGCAGGCATAGCCACTGAAAACATGCTATTGCAGCAGGTACTTGCTTGTTCTTCCTCCGTGTATGGCATGCTTCGTCTTAATGCTCTGAGCGATATAACATCTTACAGCACCCGACATATCAATCGGTTATGCCAGGCGAGAATCGGCTTGTCGTGGAAGTCGTTTGTCAGAATCCTCAGAATCAACGAAGCGTGTCGTCGCATCAATCGGGGAGGGGATGTGCTCCGAACTCTTGCCTGTGATCTGGACTATCACGATCAGGCTCACTTTACCAAAGACTTCAAAGCGCTCTGTGGGGTAACGCCATCCGACTATCAACGGAACCTGTCGGACTTTTATCACGAAGAAACGAAATTGTGTGCGCATTTGCCTGACAGGTATGCCCATTGCAAATAATCAAGACGGCATAACCCGCTTTTTATACCTCATGCGGATAAACCCCCTTTGACCCGCAATGAAGAGGGGGCGAAGGATCCGCCCCCTGGTTCATCAATGTCGTTTATCAGAACGACGCTTTAATGCCCAGTATCGCTGAGGTATCGCTACAGCCCTTATCACCCACCTGCTGCGCAACGTTACCCCACAGCGTCACATTTTTAGTCAACTGGCCTTCAACACCGGCTTTCACTTCACCAATGTTGCGGCTGCCGGCTAAATTCACATCCTGACTGCTCAGCGAGGCGCCGAAGTCTTTGGTGTTGTGGATCCAGTTCACCTCCACAAACGGCTGGACGTTGCGGTCTTTGCCCGCATCCAGCCTGTTGTGACCGTGACCATACAGACGGACGCCGACATGAGACTGCAAATTACCATCGCCTTTGCCTTCAACACGGGTACCGTTGGCTTCCTTTACAAGAGACGGGTATCGCGTTTAATTAACAACGCTGTGGAGCCACCTCATTTCAGGATGATACCTGGGCTGATTCTGCTGCAGAGCAAAAGAAAAGGAGGGGG
This sequence comes from Citrobacter sp. T1.2D-1, assembly GCF_950098555.1. Lineage (NCBI taxonomy): Bacteria > Pseudomonadati > Pseudomonadota > Gammaproteobacteria > Enterobacterales > Enterobacteriaceae > Citrobacter > Citrobacter sp. T1.2D-1. The sequence goes on along the minus strand of NZ_CATNHH010000078.1, from coordinate 229,949 downwards.
ATCGGTGTTGTTGCCAGGCGATTTGTTCGTAGAGGGGGTATTAACATAGGCTTCTCGCTCAATGCGACCTGTATAAGAAGTCTTAGCGTAAGATCTTATCCGTTACCCAAGAGGCCTCTGGTGGGGTCAGGGGTATTTGGTTTTGCTATTACTCATCAATCCGTTGTTGTCTAAACTGGAAAGAGGTAGGGCTTGTCTTTCTGGGCTGCGTAGGCCGGATAAGGCGTCGCCGGCATCCGGCATACCGATAAATACATTATTCTCTATGAAAATTTGAGATATCGATCGTATTTTCTTTCACTGCATCCATCGCAGAAATAAACGCATTTTCATGATCTTCCTCTTCCGCACGCGGTAGAGAGTTACCGTAAAAACGCCCATTTTTATGGATAGCCAGAGAATCACTTTTCACCTGACCATTCACAACACCCTGTGCATTAATACTGACCTCGCCACCAATACAGTTTCCATTCAGCACGCCATCAACGGCGATAGCGTAAGCAATAATGTCACCTTCAACGTGTCCACTTTTTAGAATATGGACAGTTTTCTCTGAGCGAATAATGCCGTCTATACGACCGTTAACGTGAATATCGCTGGTTGAGTTCAGTTCGCCCTTAATAATGCAGGTTTCAGGAATGACAGCAACGGAGGGACTCATCTGCACATTGTGCGAGGGTTTTACGGTGAGTTCAACGTCGTCGCCCAGGTAGGAAACCTGGGATGAATCAAGAGAAGATGCAATGTTAATATCTGCGTTGGTATCAGCAAACGCTGTGTTTTGCGCTTTACGTTTAAACATGGTTCGGATCCTCATCGATGATGAAAGTAAATAAACGGCATAAATTAAACCGCAGCTTAAAATAATTACAGCAATAATCTTCCATCGCGATTTTAACGTGATGTAAAAGTGTTGATCACCTACGCCGTAATGTATAATGAGGTAAAGCCAAAGCCCCCAAACAAGCCACAGGAGGTTATATTGCATAATCTTTCACGTAATCTCCTGTTTGTATTTATCACTGTTAATATGTATTGCAACGGTACCATTCAGCGATTCATTCCACAATGAAAAACAAACTATGTTTTATTTTGGTTGCAATAATTAAAATTTCATCTATTTAAAAAATATCAACGCAACATTAACAATAATGAAAAAAAAGAGGGCTGAATAGTAAGCTCCTGATTGTTCATTGCAAGGTCTGAGATAATTTTTCCCAGGATGCTTAAGGATTATTAAAAGAGTAATTTTTCGGATTTTTTTTCTTTTTCAGTAAAAAATTTTGTGCAGTAGTTTGAAGTTTTGGCGATGAAGTACCGTCAGGGCAGGGATTGCCCGCTGGATACCGTGCAATTTTTCTCGGGCAGAAGAGCGAAGAATGACGGTCAACCACGTTGCCACAGAGGCTGATTTGCAAAGGTCAGAATGTGATTTAAATGTGATAAAAATGTAGTGATGAAAAATGAGTCAAGATAAGCGGCTGTTTTTTTAGGATGAATCCTGGAGTCTACAGTGCTTAAGATGGGCGCAGCGTGAAGAGGTGCAGGCCAGTCAGACCTGCTCTTTCGGCAAACTCAGAATAAAACGGGTAACGCTGGCATCCGAGGTCACCGACACTTTTCCGTGGTGCGCTGTCACAATGGATTTCACGATGGCCAGGCCAATACCGCTCCCTTCTCCTTTGCGCTGGCGGGACGGATCGACGCGATAAAAGCGATCAAATAACCGTGGCAGATGTTCGGCGGGAATAGGCGTTCCCGGGTTTTCAATGATGATGTGCACCTGGTCGTCCGCCTCTTTCAGTCGGACGGTGATCGTCTGACCCGGCGGCGTGTAACGCATCGCGTTGGAGAGGAGATTGCTTATCGCCCGGCGCAGCATACCGGGATCGCCGGAAACCAGGCAGGGACTCCCTTCAAAATGCAGTCCGACCTCCCGCTCTTCCGCCAGCGCTTCAAAAAAGTCGAACACTTTACCGACTTCATCTGCCAGATTGAGCGCTTTTTTCTCCGGGATCAGTTGGTTGTTATCGGCCTGCGCCAGAAACAGCATATCGCTGACCATTTTCGCCATATGACTAAATTCTTCGAGGTTGGAATAGAGCACCTCTTCCAGTTCCTTCTGACTACGGGGCTGGCTGAGAACAATTTCCGTCTGCGTCACCAGGTTGGTGATAGGGGTTCGGATCTCATGGGCAATATCGGCAGAGAAATTGGACTGGCGGGTAAAAACGTCCTCAATACGCTCGATCATGTGATTAAAAGAGAGCACCAACCGTTCCAGTTCAATAGGGACCGATTGGGGATCCAGACGTACGTCGAGATCTTTCGAAGTGATGTTTTGAATTTGCCGACTGACGCTGCGGATCGGTTCGTGGCCTTTATAAACGGCAAACAGCACGATAAAAATGATCAACATGCTGATGATCGAGGCGGTCATGATCAGCTTGTTTTTCAGGTCGTTAATGTAATGCAGATGAAAATCGATCGATAGCGCCAGATACAGGGTATAGGCCGGTTTACCCTCAACCAGCGGCCCGACCGGCAGGCGGATCATGCGCCAGGTGGAATGCGTACCGTGGCCTGCCATCTGCATCGACGGACCATTAATTAAATAAACATTGCCACCCGGAACAGTTTTATCCGGCGTGGCTTGGGTAAGAAACTGCCGGATATCCGGCACATGAGGGGAATGAAAGAGCGCCTGCTGGTTGGCATCTTCCAGCGAAATGATCACGTTTGAGTAACCGGCCACGACGTTTTTCAGGATCTCCAGACGACGGGATTCCGGTTCGTCGGAAGGGCTGAGGATACGTTCAAGGGTGGCGCTAATTTCGGTTAAGTCGTTAATGTCCTGTTCGGCAAAATGCACTTTTACTGACTGGACCATTATCCAGGTAAAGGCAAAAAAGGAGGCAATGGTCGCGAGGCTGATAAAAAAAGTCAGACGCGTCGCCAGCGAAAAAGGTCGGGAAAGTCGCTTACTGACCATCCGGCACCTCGAGCACATACCCCACGCCACGCACGGTCTGAATCAGCTTAGGTTCAAAGTCGTTATCAATCTTACCGCGCAGACGCTTCACGGCCACGTCAATGGCGTTGGTGTCGCTATCGAAATTCATGTCCCACACCTGAGAGGCAATCAGCGAGCGGGGCAACACCTCTCCCTGGTGGCGCAGAAAAAACTCCAGCAGGGTAAATTCTTTGCTGGTGAGCGTGATGCGCGTTCCGCTACGACTCACTTTGCGACTCACCAGGTCAACCGTCAGATCGGCCACCTGAAACTGGCTTTCGACAATCACCGCCGCTCCCCGGCGCAGCAGCGTTCTGACGCGCGCCAGCAGTTCGGCAAAAGCAAATGGCTTAACCAGATAATCATCTGCCCCTAACTCCAGTCCTTTCACCCGGTGTTCGATCGTGCCCAGCGCGGTAAGCAGCAGAATCGGCATACCTTTATTGGCGGTGCGCAGCATCCGGACGATGTCCCAGCCGTTGACGTCGGGCAGCATGATGTCAAGAATGAGCAGGTCGTATTCACCGGTCATCGCCAGGTGGTAACCATTCAGACCATTGTCGGCAAGATCGACAACAAAGCCTGCTTCCGTCAGCCCTTTGGTCAGGTATTCACCGGTCTTTTTCTCATCTTCGACAATCAAAATCTTCAACACGTCCTCCTTCACCACGCGAATGTCATGGGGCCCCTCAATTCTAGAGAAGCCAGATCGGATAGCAATCGCATTCTGGGAAAATGACAGCTTTGTCATTTTGCTGTCACGGGTTGAACAGAGAGCACCAGGTAAAGTTGCTGATATCAACCCACATGAAAATCAGGCTTATGCGTAATTTTAAGCTCCTCACGCTCTCGATGGCGTTACTGCTGGCAGGATGTTCACTCGCACCAGACTATCAGCGTCCGGCGCTCCCGGTGCCGCAACAGTTTTCTCTGAGTCAGAACCAACTGGTGGCGTCGCCAGCGGGTTATCAGGACAGCGGTTGGCGGCAGTTTTTCGTCGATCCGCAGGTGAAAACGTTGATTGATGAGGCGCTGCGCAGCAACCGTGATTTACGCATGGCGACGCTGAAAGTGCAGGAGGCGAGGGCGCAATATCGGGTGACCGATGCCGATCGCTATCCGCAACTGAACGCAGAAAGCAGCGGGAAATGGAGTGGAAAGCTCAAGGGCGACACCCGCAGTACGCGTGAATACGAGGCCGGGCTGAATCTGAGCTTTGATCTGGATTTCTTTGGTCGACTGAAAAACATGAGTGAAGCCGACCGACAGAACTTTTTTGCCAGCGAAGAGGCGCGCCGGGCGGTGCATATCCTGTTGGTGTCCAACGTGGCGCAGAGCTATTTCAATCAGCGTCTGGCCTTTGCACAGCTCCAGGTGGCGCAAGAAACGCTGAGTAATTACGAGCGCGCGTATGCGCTGGTGGAAAAACAGCTGGTCACCGGCAGTACTAACGTGCTGGCGCTGGAGCAGGCGCGCGGCGTGATCGAAAGTACCCGCAGTGACATCGCCAGGCGTCAGGGGGAACTGGCGCAGGCAAACAACGCGTTGCAGCTGTTGCTGGGGAGCTACGGCACGCTGCCGGACGATACGCGACACAACGTCGGCGATCTCAACGGCGTGACGTTACCGCCGTCGCTCTCATCACAAATCCTGTTGCAGCGTCCGGACATTATGGAAGCCGAACATGCGCTGATGGCGGCGAATGCCAATATCGGCGCGGCGCGGGCGGCATTTTTTCCCTCTATTACGCTGACCAGCGGGATCTCCGGCAGCAGCAGCGATCTCTCTACGCTGTTTTCAGCGGCAGGCGGGATGTGGAATTTCATTCCGAAGGTGGAGTTACCCATCTTCAACGCCGGGCGTAATCAGGCCAACCTCGATCTGGCTGAAATCCGCCAGCAGCAGTCGGTGGTCAATTACGAGCAGAAGATCCAGAACGCCTTCAAAGAGGTTGCCGATGCGCTGGCGCTGCGCCAGAGCCTGGCCGATCAGATTCGCGGTCAGCAGCGTTACCTGTCTTCGCTACAAATCACCCTTCAGCGTGCCAGAGCGCTCTATCGCAACGGGGCGGTGAGCTATATCGAAGTGCTGGACGCCGAACGTTCGCTCTTTGCGACGCAACAAACCCTGCTTGACCTTAATTACGCCCGGCAGGTTAACGAAATTACGCTCTATACCGCGCTTGGTGGCGGTTGGCTGGAATAAATCAAATGACATCATGGGAGATTAAAAATGAACACGGTATTTAAAGCAGTCGTATTCGCGGTTTTCTCTACGCTGGCGATTAACGCCCAGGCCAATGAACATCATCACGGCGATATGATGAGCGCCATGCCTGCCGCTGAACAAAGCCCAGTGGTCAGCGCCAGCGGCGTGGTGAAAAGCGTTGATATGGAAAGTAAAAAAGTCACCATTGAACATGGTCCCATTCCCGCGCTGAACTGGCCGGCAATGACCATGCGTTTTACCATCACGCCGCAAACGCAGCTCAACGATATAAAAGCGGGCGATAACGTGGCGTTTACGTTTATCCAGCAGGGCAATCTCTCTTTATTGCAGGATATTAAAAGCCAGTAATTTTCTCTTATTTTAACGTTGAGCATGACCTCATGAAAAATATCGCGCTAATTATCGGCAGCATGATGGCGGGCGGCATTATCGCCGTGGCCGGCTATATGTATTTCGCCGCCGCGCACCCGTCGGCGAATACACCACCTGCCGCGGAAAAAGAAGCCCGCAACGTGCTGTTCTGGTACGACCCGATGTACCCGAATACCCGCTTCGATAAACCCGGCAAATCGCCCTTTATGGATATGGATCTGGTACCGAAATATGCCGATGAAGAGTCTGCCAGCACCGCTGCGCCGGGAGTCCGGATCGATCCGACGCAAACGCAAAACCTCGGTGTGAAAACCGAGGCCGTGCGCCGGGGTCCTCTCACGTTTGCACAAACGTTCCCGGCCAACGTCAGCTTCAACGAGTATCAGTTTGTCATCATGCAGGCGCGGGCCGCCGGATTTATCGATAAAGTCTGGCCGCTGACCGTGGGCGATAAGGTGAAAAAAGGCGCGCCGCTGCTCGAGCTCACCATTCCTGACTGGGTGGAAGCACAGAGTGAATATCTGCTGCTCAAAGAGACCGGCGGTACGGCAACCCAGGTTGAGGGGATTCTGGAGCGACTGCGTCTGGCCGGGATGCCGGATGCGGATATTCGGCGTCTGACCACAACACGCAAAATTCAGACCCGTTTTACCCTTACGGCACCCATTGACGGGGTGATTACCGCCTTTGATTTACGCGCCGGCATGAACATCGCCAAAGATAACGTAGTGGCGAAAATTCAGGGGATGGACCCGGTGTGGGTCACTGCCGCCGTGCCTGAATCCATCGCGTGGCTGATTAAGGACACGTCACAGTTTTCGCTGACCGTTCCGGCGCGTCCGGATAAGTCATTCACCGTCCGCAAGTGGACGCTGCTGCCCAGTGCTGATGCCACCACCCGAACGCTGCAACTGCGTCTGGAAGTAGAGAATCCTGACGAAGCGCTGAAACCGGGGATGAACGCCTGGCTCAATCTGCAAACGGCCAGCGAGCCGATGTTGCTGATCCCGTCTAAAGCGCTGATCGATACTGGCAGCGAACAGCGGGTGATCACGGTGGACGGTGAAGGCCGTTTTGTTCCGAAGACAGTCTCTGTCTTCCAGGCTTCGCAGGGGATGACGGCGATCCGTTCCGGGCTGGACGAAGGCGAGAAGGTGGTTGCCAGCGGCCTGTTCCTGATTGATTCAGAAGCCAACATCTCCGGTGCGTTGGATCGCATGCGCGCACAGCAGCCGTCGGCGACGCCCGTTCATGCGGCCCATGCGCACTGAGGAGAACGCAGATGATTGAATGGATTATTCGTCGCTCGGTTGCCAACCGCTTTCTGGTGATCATTGGCGCGCTCTTTCTCAGCGTCTGGGGCACCTGGACTATCGTCAATACGCCGGTGGATGCGCTGCCCGATCTGTCCGATGTGCAGGTGATCGTCAAAACCAGCTATCCGGGGCAGGCGCCGCAGATTGTCGAGAATCAGGTCACCTATCCGCTGACCACCACCATGTTGTCCGTGCCGGGCGCGAAGACGGTGCGCGGCTTCTCGCAGTTTGGCGACTCGTATGTCTATGTCATTTTTGAAGATGGCACCGATCCGTACTGGGCCCGTTCGCGCGTGCTGGAATATCTCAACCAGGTGCAGGGTAAGCTCCCGGCGGGCGTCAGCGCGGAAATGGGGCCGGACGCCACCGGCGTGGGCTGGATATTCGAGTATGCGCTGGTCGATCGCAGCGGTAAGCACGACCTGGCGGAGCTGCGATCGCTGCAGGACTGGTTCCTGAAATATGAGTTGAAAACCATCCCCAACGTGTCTGAAGTGGCCTCCGTAGGCGGCGTGGTGAAAGAGTATCAGGTGGTGATCGACCCGATGAAACTCGCTCAGTACGGCATCAGCCTGTCGGAGGTGAAGGGCGCGCTGGATGCCTCTAACCAGGAGGCGGGCGGCTCGTCGGTGGAACTGTCGGAAGCGGAATACATGGTCCGCGCCAGTGGGTATCTACAAACGCTGGATGACTTTAATCACATCGTCCTGAAGTCAGGGGAAAACGGTGTGCCGGTGTATCTACGCGATGTGGCGAGAGTGCAGATTGGCCCGGAAATGCGCCGGGGGATCGCTGAACTCAACGGTGATGGTGAAGTGGCCGGCGGGGTGGTCATATTGCGTTCCGGTAAAAACGCGCGTGAGGTGATTTCGGCGGTTAAAAGTAAACTTGAGACGCTGAAAAGTAGCCTGCCGGAAGGCGTGGAAGTGGTGACCACCTACGATCGCAGTCAGTTGATTGACCGCGCCATCGACAACCTCAGCACTAAGCTGCTGGAAGAGTTTATCGTCGTGGCGCTGGTCTGCGCGCTGTTTCTCTGGCACGTGCGTTCCGCGCTGGTGGCGATCATCTCGCTACCGCTGGGGTTGTGCATCGCTTTTATCGTGATGCATTTCCAGGGGCTGAACGCCAACATTATGTCGCTTGGTGGGATCGCAATCGCAGTGGGGGCAATGGTGGATGCCGCCATTGTGATGATCGAAAACGCGCATAAACGACTGGAAGAGTGGGAACATCTGCATCCGGGCGAAACACTTGATAACGAGACGCGCTGGAAGGTGATCACCAACGCCTCCGTGGAGGTTGGCCCGGCGCTGTTTATCAGTTTGCTGATCATCACGCTCTCTTTTATTCCCATCTTTACCCTTGAGGGGCAGGAAGGACGCCTGTTCGGTCCACTGGCGTTCACCAAAACGTATGCAATGGCGGGCGCGGCGTTTCTGGCGATCGTGGTGATCCCTATTCTGATGGGGCTGTGGATCCGCGGTAAAATTCCGGCGGAAAGCAGCAACCCGCTCAACCGTTTTTTGATCCGCATCTACCATCCGCTATTGCTGAAAGTGCTGCACTGGCCGAAAACCACACTGCTGGTGGCGGTGCTCTCGATCCTGACGGTTGCCTGGCCGCTGAGTAAAGTGGGAGGCGAGTTCTTACCGCAGATTAACGAAGGCGACCTGCTGTACATGCCTTCCACGCTGCCGGGGATTTCGGCGGCAGAAGCGGCAAGTATGTTACAGAAAACCGACAGGCTTATCATGACCGTTCCGGAAGTTGCCAGAGTCTTTGGTAAAACCGGGAAAGCGGAGACCGCCACGGATTCGGCACCGCTGGAAATGGTGGAAACCACCATTCAGCTTAAACCGCAGGATCAGTGGCGTCCGGGCATGACGATGGACAAAATCATTGAGGAACTGGACAAAACCGTCCGTCTGCCGGGGCTGGCAAACCTGTGGGTGCCGCCGATTCGTAACCGTATTGATATGCTCTCGACCGGGATTAAGAGTCCGATTGGGATTAAAGTCTCCGGTAACGTACTGGCCGATATTGATGCAATGGCCGAGCAGATTGAAGAGGTCGCCCGAACCGTTCCTGGCGTGACGTCCGCGCTGGCCGAGCGTCTGCAAGGCGGTCGCTATCTCAACATCGACATTAACCGTGAAAAGGCTGCCCGTTACGGCATGACGGTGGGGGACGTGCAGTTGTTTATTACCTCCGCCATCGGCGGGGCGATGGTGGGGGAGACCGTTGAGGGGATTGCCCGTTATCCCATCAATCTACGTTATCCGCAAAGCTACCGTGACAGCCCGCAGGCGCTGCGCCAGTTACCGATCCTGACGCCGATGAAGCAGCAAATTACGCTGGGAGATGTGGCCACAATCAACATCAAGCCGGGACCCTCGATGTTGAAAACCGAGAATGCACGACCCACCGGCTGGATCTACATTGACGCGCGTGACAGGGATATGGTTTCCGTGGTCAACGACCTGAAAAAGGCGATTGCCGATAACGTCCAGTTGAAGCCCGGTACCAGCGTCGCGTTTTCTGGTCAGTTTGAGTTGCTGGAGCGGGCGAACCATAAGCTGAAGCTGATGGTACCCATGACGCTGATGATCATCTTCGTCCTGTTGTATCTGGCGTTCCGCCGCGTCGGGGAAGCGCTGCTGATCATCACCAGCGTGCCGTTTGCGCTGGTGGGCGGGATCTGGTTCCTGTACTGGATGGGGTTCCATCTGTCGGTCGCGACAGGAACCGGGTTTATCGCGCTGGCGGGGGTGGCAGCGGAATTTGGCGTGGTAATGCTGATGTACCTGCGCCATGCCATTGAGGCCGATCCGGCGCTGGACAATCCGCAGACGTTTAGCGCAGAGAAACTGGATGAGGCGTTGTATCACGGCGCGGTGTTACGGGTACGGCCCAAAGCGATGACCGTGGCGGTGATCATTGCCGGTCTGCTGCCTATTTTATGGGGCACAGGGGCCGGTTCGGAAGTCATGAGCCGGATTGCTGCGCCCATGATCGGCGGCATGATTACGGCTCCGTTGCTGTCGCTGTTTATTATCCCAGCAGCTTATAAGTTGATGTGGATGCGTCGTCACCGCAAAATATCACATTAATACCTGCATTATCCGGCCTGTTGTAATCGAGCAGGCCGGATAAAATCACACCTTATGGTATACTTTTTATTCTATCCGACATATTCCGCAATACTGTAAGATGCTTTTTCTGATGATGACGTTTATCCCTTTCTGAATCCCCATCTATTATTTTCTTATTCCCCTGATATTTAATTTTACCGTTACTCCTCAGCAGGTTGTGCATAAAAAACACAAACGTTCATCTTTTATTACGAAAGGTGTAAACCTCTATTTTATATTTCAGGATCGTGCTGTTCATCGCATTTCATTCATTTTTATTATCAAATTTTCGTTAAGTTAGTCCTCTTTTGCGCATAATGCGGGCCACTTTTACACTTCTCTGAATGTTTTTACATATCAATTAATCAGTAAAAATAGCTAAAAACTTAATATCATGCGAAATATCTGAAAGATAATCCCTTATGGTAATCAAAAACCATGAATCGGAGTCATTTTTAGCCATTTATCATTAAACATGAATGAGAAATACCTGAAATATAAAATAAGGATTTTACTATGGGATTTGGGATGGCAAAGGACAATAAATTTGAGATCGTGGCCATTATTCGTGAAGAGCTTCTCAGAAAAACCAAGGTGGAACTGAAATTTAAAGATACCAGCGTGGTCACTCAATTAGAAAAGGTTGACTTCGACTACTTTGTGATTGCCAACAATAGCGAAATCCCACTCTCTCCCATTCAGTCTTTTATCTTGCACAGTAACAGCGGCATTATCAGGTTTAATGCCAGATTCAGTCAGTCACTGACCGATAAACTGGAGTGCGGGCTGGCGTATCGCATCCCGGAGGTGATCTTATTAGTTCAGCGCCGCCAGCACCAACGCTTCTCCTTTTTAAAAGGGTATCAATTTTACTGTTCTGGGCGCTATAAAAATGGTGAGAATTACTCGCTGCAGATTAAAAATATCTCTCGCGGCGGTTGTGCACTGATTGCACAAAAAGTGAATGCCCGCTTTCTTTATAAAAATGCGCTGATCAAAGGGGCATCCCTCGATTTTGAACAATTTGGTTGTCTGCATAGCGATCTCCGGGTTGTCAATGTCGTTACCATTAATGAATTTGATGATAATAATCAGCTTTATTCCTGTCAGCAGATCTCCTGCAAATTTGAATTTAAACATCCCCGTGAGGCGTTGGATGTCGAGAAGGTTATTATTCATTTTTTGATGAGTAACAAATTGAAAAGTTTATAAGGGAGGGTGAACTTTATGTTGATGTGTGGAAATGAAGATTTCGTCGGCAGCAGTGTTTCAACGTATTTAAAGAGTAAAAATGCTGAGGTGACGAGTGTACCCTGGCAGGTGATGGTGGATTACTCCGCACGTTATCGCCATCGGTTGATGATTTTTAATATCATCAGCCACGAACAGTCTTACGCGGATTTTGTGAGTTATTTAAATAAGAGCCGTTTTAAACTCTACGATAATGCGGTGGTGGTGATTGCTGATAGCCGTCTGGCCGCGTTGTGCATTGAGTTGCTGTATGTCGAAAAGGCCATTGTGTTGACCGATAAATCACCACTGCGTGATTTTGGTCGACTGACAACCCTGACGGAGGAGTGCTGGAATCCCCGCGTATTCCGTTCGCAAAAACGACTCAGCGATCGTGAACAACAAATCCTCAGTTTGTTGGTGAGCGGGTATTCGCCAAACGAGATATCGGATCTGATCAGCGTGAGCTATAAAACGATACAGACCCATAAAATGAGGATCATTGTTAAGTTGGGTCTGGCCCATTCTACTGCACTGAATAAACAGATCGTCAGATTCAACCATCCGTTGTCTTTTTTATCCTGAGTTTGTTATCAGCCTGATGGCGCTTCGCTTATCAGGCCTACAGGTGTCACGAGTAACGTGTTGATATTCCAAAGCCTGTAGGCCGGGTAAGGCATAGTCCCAGTTCGACACGTTGTCAGCAATCTGAAATCCCTCCGTATCACAGAGGGATTTTTCATATCAGACGCTATCAGAACGACTTTTTAAAGCCAATGGAGGCATTGACTGGCGCTTCCACCTGCGACTTATGCCCACCGTTGTTGAACTGCGTTCCCAGTTCGCCGTACACCTGCAGGTCGCGGTCGATGTTCCAGCTCAGACCCGCTGCCACTTCGGTACTGGAATACTGCTGCGAGGATTCCAGCGTCGTGGTCGCAACCGCATTGCTGAAGTGCGTTTTGTCTTTCGATCCCAGTCCCTGCCACAGGTTGACGCGACCATAAGGCTGAATCTTGCCGTGGCGGGTGTCATAGTCGGCCTTCAGTCGCAACCCTACGCGGGCGGTAAAGGCATCGGCGGTATCGAGTCTGACTTTCGTCTTCGTCGCACCGCCCAGCGTGCTGTCATCAAAATCGCTGTACTGATAGATCAACTGCGCCTGTGGTTCCAGACTCCACGCGCTTGCCCCTAAACGGAACGCTTTTCCGATTTCCGTCGAGGCGGTCAGCGTGTGGCCCTTCACGGTATGGGAACCATTGTTTCCGGATGCTGACAGGCGAGCATCATGGTTTCCGTATTGCAGGACGTTATCAATGTACATGCCATTAGTGGAGAACCAGGTGGCATAACCGCCCAGGTAAAACGCGTTGTCGTCAATATTACCGCCTTTACCCGCGCTGCCCGCCTTACTGCCTTTGACGCTGCTGTCGATATCCAGAATGCTGGTGTACACACCGGCTTTCCAACTGGCATCCGCGTAGAGGTCAACCCCCGCCTGAATCCCCATCGTGTGGCTGGTGGTTTGCGTGCCGGTGACATCGTCCAGTTTGGTTTTACCGGAGTAGCCGATCATTCTCGCCCACGCTCGGTTGTCGTCATCCAGACCCGGTCGCACATCATCCCCCATTCGCTGGTGCATGTTACCTAACAGGCTCAGGTCACCCTGACGCACCACGCTGGCGAGACCCGAGTAGAGCATGGTTTCCGGACGATATGCGCTGCGCAGATACCAGTTTTCGCCCTGTCCCTTCGTGTTGCCGGCGTACAGCTGGTATTCAAACGCCCCGGCGGACATACGGTGACTGGCCAGATGGAAACCGTCGCGGGTCGATTGCGCCGTGGTGGTGGCACCGTTCTTCGCCGTCACCACTTCGATCCCGTCACCTACCGTCGGTGCGCCCAATCCGGAACCGTCCACCTTCAGCAGCGTGCTGCCGCTCACCTTACCGCCATCGATCACCAGTCGATCCGCAATGCCCTGACCGCTGTTGCTCTGCGCGGCGGCTAATTCAAGCGTCCCGTTTTTGCCGCTGTAATCGCCTTTTACCGTTAACGCGGAGCCAACCGCCACGCCCGTCAGCGACACGTTGCCGCTGTTGGTTAATCCGGCGACCGTCTGGTCGTACCCTTGCGTTTTCAGCGCGGTGTCGCTTGCCACATAGTGATGAGACGCGGCGCTCAGCGTATTGGCGCCACCGGCTTGCAGAACGCCACTGGCGACAAGCGTTGCCCCTTTGTAGCTATTCGTTCCTTCCAGCGTGGTGGTGCCGCTGCCGGTCTGGTGGAACTGTCCTTCGCCGCTGATGTTGCCACTCAGGGTGTAGCTGTTGCAGCGTTTCACATTCAGTATGCCGTCAGCGATGATATCGCCCTGTACGCTGCCGATCTCACCGCCGTTACCCAACTGCAACGTTCCCTGCACGACGTGGGTACCGCCGGTGTAGGAGGTGTCCAGCGTGAGCATCAGCGTGCCCTGACCCGTTTTTGTTAACTGACCGCTGCCTTCAACGTCGGTCAACAGCGCGACGTTGAAGCCGTTGGTGTCGAAGGTCCCGCCGCCGGATTCCAGCGTCACCTGACGCGCGGTATTAAACGCATCGCCATATTTCAGCGTGCCGCCATTAAAGGCGATCCCGGTATTGGCAGCGCCGAGGTTTTTATCGCCGGAAACCTGCAGTGTCCCTGCCGTAATGGTCGTGCCGCCGCCGTAAAGGTTATCGCCGGTCAGGATCAGCGTACCAAGATCGCTCTTATTGATGCCGCCAGTGCCGCGGATCTGGCTGTCGATGGTGGCGGTATAGCCTGCGCCATCGACGGTGCCGTCGCCGACGCGAATCAGCGTATTGGCGGTGTCGGTGGTGATGGCATCACCCGCCACGCGATAGCCATCGGTGGCAAACTGCGCGCCGCTGATGATCACATCGCTCAGGCTGTTATCCACGGTGACGTTGCCTGCCTCCCCCTGGAAGACGGCAAAAGCGGCATCGGTGAACGGGGCGTTCAGGGCGCCTTCCGGCGTGGATTCATCGGTGGTCCAGTTGTCGTTGCCATGGCTGGATTGCCAGATACCATCGCCGCCGTTGATCACGCCGTTGTTTTTCAGTTCGCCGTTTTCACCGCCGGTGCCGTCCCAGAAACGCAGGGTCAGACCGCCGTGATTCACCAGGTTGACCTGATTTTTCACCGACGTCTGCACGTACAAACTGTCCGCCGCCGCCGGGGCGTTGGCAATGTCCATTACGTTGTTGGTCAGCGCGCCGGAGTAGTTAATGACGCGATAAACACCGACATCGAAACTGCCGCCGGGTGAGGTTGCAATGTTGAGCTTGCCGTCGAGCACCAGATCGCCGTTGACGTTAATCAGGTCGTTGAAGGCGCCGCCTGGGGTGTACGCCTGACCAAACTGATAGTCCAGTTGCGACAGGTCATTCAGGGTCAGCGAACCGGTGGTCAGTTTGCCGACGCTGTTGATCGTGGAACCGGCTGTAATATGGCCGTTATCCGCCACGTTCACCGCGCCGCCAATAATGCCGTTACCGCCGAGCGTCGCACCCGTTTTGACCGTTACGTCACCGGTCGCCGCCGCCTGGTTACCGTTGACCAGCAGTACCCCTTCATCGACCGATGTGGTGCCGGTGTAAGTGTTGTCGCCCGTTACGGTCAGCGTCCCGTCACCGATTTTCACCAGGTTGCCGTGGTCACCGCTGATGATGCCGCTGATGGTGTCATCCAGCGCCAGATTGCCGAGGGAGAGGGTTTTATCGCCCAGTTCAACGTTACCCGCGCCGGAAAGCGAACCGATAGCGGTCGCGCTGTCGACGTGGCTGACATCGACGTTGCCGCCGGACTGGTTTTTCACCGTGGTCATTTGTGCCAGCGCGCGACCGGCAAAGGACATCAGTCCGTGGTTGGTCACGGTTGCATTACCGCCGCTGGCATTCTCTTCCAGCGCCAGCGTACTCTCTTCAGACACGTTAATGGTCGACTGTCCTGCCGTTGCATTGTCTGCGATCAGCGCCTTTGCTTTGCCATTCAGATTCAGCGTCGCACCTGCCGCAGTGACCGTGTCTTTCAGCGTTAACAGGCTGTTGGTAATATCCAGCGTCAGCGATTGCAGGCTGGTTGCTGCGCCGCTGACGTTCAGCGTTGCGCCTTTCGTCACGCTCACCGTGCTGCTGGCATTGCTGCCAAATACGCCGGTCTGGCTGGCATTCACCGTGACGTTATGAGTCTCACCGGTACCTTCAATCAGCGTCGTGCCCTGGTAGCTGTTGGCCCGATCGAGCGACAGCGTGCTGGCCGCATCACGGGTACTACTGGTGACTTTCAGGTTGCCTGCACCGACTATCTCGCCGACAGGGGAGAAGTGATGCGAATTCAGATCGAACACGGCAGCCGCGCCAGAGGTGCCCAGGGTGAGGGTGCGCTGGGTGGTGAAATCTGCGCCCAGCTGTAACGTTGAACCGTTGTTGATGGTGACGCCGGTCCCGGTCTGGCCCAGGTTGTTATCCGCCGAGATTTGCAGCGTACCGCCGTCAATGCGCGTGCCGCCACGATACGTGTTGTCACCGCTCAGAATCAGACGGCCCTGGTCGGTCTTGACCAGCACCAGACTATCCGCACTGTCACCTTCGCGGATCGTTGATTCGATCGTCGCGGTAAAGTTTGCACCCGCACCGCCAGAACCGACGCGCAGCATCAGCTCATCGCTGCCCGCAGTGGTCGCCCACGCGTTCAGCGCGTCGCCTTTGATGATATAGCCGTCCGCGTCAAACTGTGCGCCGGAGAACTGAACGTTACCCGCACTCCTGTCGACCTCGACCGTGCCGGCGTTGCCGGTAAAGACGGCGAAGGCTTTTTGCGCCCACGGTGCGTTGCCGATTCCGTCCTGTTGCGTCCAGTTGTTATCGCCCTGGCTTCCGATCGCCATCCATTTGCCATCGCCACCGTCGATTTTTCCGTTGCCTTCAATCCCGGTTTTACCGTGGTTTTCACCCGTCTGCGCGCCGTCCCAGAACTGCAGCGTGACGCCGTTGGCATTGACCAGGTTGACCTGTTTATCCAGCACCGTCTGGACAAAAATGTTGCTCTTATCCTGACCCGCCGGGACGTCGCCAAGCTCCAGCGTCTGGTTGTCGAGCGTGCCGCCATAGTTATAGAGACGGTAGACGCCCGGTCCAAACGTGCCGCCAGCGCTTTGGCTGACGTTCAGCGTCCCGTCAAGCAGCAGATTGCCGGCAACATCGACCAGATCGTTTTGTGCGCCGCCAGGCACGAAGGCCTGCCCCAGCTCAAATGCAGAGGTGGTTTTGTTGCCCAGTTGCAGGCTTCCGTTGATCTTCAGCGTACCCGCGCCGCCGTCGCCTGCGCTGAGCGTGGTGGCATCATTCATCACGACGTCGCCGCCGAGGGTTCCGGTGCCACCCAGTGTTGCAATGCCATTCACGGTTGTCATGCCCGTTGCGGCTGACTGATTACCGTTGATCAACAGCGTGCCGTTGTCGACGGTGGTCTCCCCTTTATAGCGGTTGGCGCCGGTTAAACGCGTAATGCCTTTACCGATTTGTTCCAGCGCGCCGATACCGGAAATCACCCCGTTAAGCAGAACGTTGTTACTGCGGTTAACGGTCAGAATACCGTCATCAACGATCTGCGAAACCGGGTTGATACCGCCCGTCGTGCCTCCCTGACCCAGATGTAATACACCGCCCTGATTGATGGTGGTCGAACCGCTGTAGCTGTTGTCGGTGGTGAAAACCGTCGTGCCGCCCGTTGCGCGGACAAAGTTGCCGCTACCGCTGATAGTCCCCTGATAAATCTGGCTGTCGGCACCAGTGCCCTGGGTATCAAAGATGATATTGCTGGCGTTGCCGCTGGTGGTGATGTTGTAGTTGCCAATGGTTGCGCTGGTATTACTCACGTCCCGATGGTCACCTGTGCGCAGCGTCGCACCGTTGTTAACGGCGAGGGTGCCGTCGGTCAGCGTCAGACTTTCAACGATACGCATATCCGCCTGCGCGCCCGTCAGCGTTAACGTATTCCAGCCGCTGCCGATGTTGGTTCCCAGGCTGAGGTCATCCGCCAGCAGCGAACCGACATTACCCGTGGTATTCGTGAAGGTGAGGGCGTTGCCCGTCCCGGCGAGCGTGGTGATGTGACGCGTGTTCGTCAGCGATACATTACCGATGTTGGCCTTGTTGTTGGTTGTCCCCGCGAAGTTCACCTCTCCGGCAAACGTTCCGCTGTTCCAGATAAAGCGGTCGCTACCGGCACCGGTATTGATGACGCCGCGCGTATTGCCGCCGCTGATGTTGATGGTGTCGTTGCCGTTGCCGGACTGAATCGCGACGGCCTGGTCTGTAGCGGCGAGGATCGTCCCGGTATTGGTGATAGTTTTGCCGTTGTTACCGCTGGCATCCACCACCGGACCGTTCAGGCTGTTGGAGGTGATGTTGCCGCTGTTGGTAAGGGTGGAAACGTCTTTTGCCAGAATCGCCGAACCGCCCGTCGCGTCCTGAACGGTGATATTGGCGCGGGTGGTCAGACTGCCGTTGGTACGAGCATCGATCCCGTTCCCTGTGGCATCGTCGTTGTCGTTGTGCACCAGTACCGTGTAACCGGTGCCGATAGTCAAATCGCCGGTAGCGTTGTCGCCGTTCTCCTTCATGAAGGCAAAGCCTGAACCAGAGCCGGTGACGTTGAGCATATTGTTGGCGCCATCTTTCACGTTCAGCGCCACGCTGGTGCGGATCCCTGGGCCGTTGTTGGCGTTAATCGTGACGTCGTTTAGCGTGATATCCGAGCTTTCGGCATGGTTCTGAATCCCTGCGCCGCTGCCCAATGCGCTGATGGTGACGCCTTTGGCCGTCAGCGATCCGGCCCCCGCTTCAAGACGAATACCGTCCGCCGTGCCGTTGGTCGTAATGGTATCGGCTAAGCCACCGCTTCCCGCAGTCATATTCAGCGTTGCGCCATTGGTCAGCAGCACGCCAGCAGTGCCGTCATCGACCTCTATTGCACCCAGCTTTTTGATTTGTGCGTCTTTACCGGAGGCGCGAACGCCAATCCCGTTGCTGACGTGCAATACCTGGGAGGCGTTGTTGCTCAACCGTCCCCCTTCCTGCACGTCGACGCCGATACTGTTTTTACTGGCGAGATCGATAACCGCGTCCTGTTGCAGAACGATATTGCCCAGATTTTTCGCCACATAGGCGATGACGTTCAGCCCATCCACGGCGGATCGAATGGTGGCACTGGTGTTGAGAACGGTCTCGACGGGGGCGTTCTGTTTGCTACCGTTCAACTGATGCGCCTGCCCATCGACAATCCCGGCGGTGGTGTTTGAGCCGGTCAGTTCGATAAGGGTCTTATCGCTGATGGTACCTGCTGCGCCCCCTTCCAGCAGCAGGGCAGCAGCCCCGTTACCGCTAACGGTGAACGTCGCTTCACCCGTATCTACGGTGCTGCCTGTACCGGTTGCATAGACGCCAATGGATTTTTCACCGGTTAAGGTCATCTTGAGTGTAGACGACTGATTATTCTCCGGATTGATCGTATCGCCGGCAAAGTTTGCACCGTTAGCAATGCGGAACAGCGTCGTGCGCGCCTGGCCGTTGTCATTCATATCGGCTTTGCCGATATTGGCGGTCGCACCGTTGCCGTACAGGTAGTAGCCAATTTGATCGCTATTTTTGAACAACGGACTGCTGGTGCTGTTAATGTTTGCCACCGCATTATCGCGGACGTGAACGCCAATATTGCCGATGGCTTCCAGCGTGATCGTGGAAAGCACATCGACGACAGCCTGAGAAGTCGTACTCCCCTCAGCCCAGATCGCATAGTTACGGTTCGACGTGCCGCCGTCGCCTGCAACCGTGATTGTTCCCGTATCGCTGGACGTGACATGCGCGTTCTTCGAGCTGGCGGTCAGATGGATACCGATGTTGTTGTGGCCATTGACGTTAATCTCGCCGTCGTTGCGGATCTGCTGGCCGTTTTCGCTGCCGCTGTCGCGTACCGAAATACCGAAGTTCGGGCTGGTGCCGGACGACGAGTCACCATTGAGGGTGATTTTACCCGTGTTGATCACGTTCCCGGTGGCGTTGCCGACCAGGATCCCGGCGGCGTTACGTACCCCTTTTCCAAGGGTGATCGTTCCGTCATTGGTGACATCGCCTGAGCTTCTGGTCAGGATCCCGGCGCTGGGACTTGCGCCGCCTGCCATATTGACATCCTGCGAGAGGTCACTGGCCTTACGCCCAAGATAAATGGTGGCACCAGGAGCGTTTGCGAAGGTGGCATTACCAGACACTTCAACGCCGTAAGCCGTCCCCTTACCGAAAGCGTCGCCGTTACTCCGTCCCTCCACGACGTTAATCTCACCCTTGTTGGTCCCATGGGTTTCACCGGATAACTGCATACCGATAGCGAGCGTCAGAGAACTGTTGGGTTTATCCGTAGACCACGGATCGGCTGCCGCCGCAGTCCCGTAGTTGTTGGTCGTAATCGCCTGGTTAATCGTCCCTTCGTTTACCACGGTGCTGTTTCCCAGCCCCTGCATGCCGTAGGCGCCGTAACTGTTTACGTTCTGATTACCATCTTTATCGATAAACAATCCGGAATTGATCGTGCCACGGTTCGTGGCACTGGCGTCACTGGCCAGCATGCCAATCGCCAGCCCCTGCCCGGTAGAGGTCCGCAGAACGTTCAGTGCACCCTCATTGAAGATAGAACCACCGTCATCGGCCTTCATTGCCCCATTGATACTGCCATCGACAGCCAGAATTGCTCCCGGGGCCAATGTGCCGGTGGTGTTTTGTCCATTGGCGTAGATAGCATGCAGTTCCCCTGTGCCTGCCGTGGTGTTGTTGGTGTGTGCCAGCCCGTCAGTCCAGACATCGTAATCCCAGGTTAACAGGTCGGCATTGGTGCTGGAGGTCAGCAGTTGATTGATGAGACTGGCGTAGTAAGTCTGTGCGTCAGAAACTTTACTGATTGCACCAGAATCCAGCCACAGCTGGATCTGGCTGATATTTTGCCCGTCGGGTGTTTTGGCGCTCTCACTGCCAGCGCCAATCAGCCAGTTGTTGAAATTCGCCAGATCCGCCGTGTTTTTAATGGAAAAGGTGCGGTTACCTGTTTCAACAACCTTGCCTTCTTCATCGTAGCCGTAGGTCATTAAGGTAATGTCTTCGCCAAACACGGTGGTTTGTTTTGAGCCGGCGTAGGTTTTGGTCGGTACGACCGGTGCCGCACCAAACTGGATGTAGTTATCGGATTGCCAGTTGACCTTGCTGTTTGGTTCCTGTGCTTTGAGCAGAGAAGAGTCTTTTGCCAGCAGACGGATATCATTTTCTCTTACTTTCAGTGTGTTATCACCAATGTTGAGATTGGCGGTTGCGCCATTTTTGGCAAGGGCAAAGCCAAACTGCTTATAGATTTGCGACACATTGGCATCAAACGTGTTGAGCACCGCATCACCAATCTGCGAGACGCTAATGAAACTTGCCAGGCTTGCGGTATCAAACACCTTCAGGGTTGAGGTTTTTTCTGGATCGGCCGGGTCAATCACCTGAAATTCCACGCTTTGCTGTGGGGTAGACGACTGTGTATGACTGAGGTATTCCGCCAGTTCCTCAATGGTGGTGATAGATTTTTGCTCGTTGGTGAGGCTGGTGGCGGTGAGCGTAATTTTGCCGCTTTCCAGCAGATCCCGGATGGTGGACGACTCCACAATGCCGGTCTGTCCGTAGGCGATGTTGGGGATCGCGCCGGTAACATTCAGTTCGCTGCCGCCGGTGTGGTTTTCATATAAAAAACCGTAGTTGAAGACGTCCTGATGGACGCCGGCGGAGATGCCATCCTGGTAATCCACGGCGATATCGCGAGTACCATCGGTCACGATCGGCGCAGCGACGGCTGTGAGCGAAACGCCAGCGAATAAACCGGCAACGATCTGCAGTCCGGTTTTACGTGAGCGACTTTTTTTCTTCCCCTTTGATAATTCGGAGGCGACAACCCAAAGCCCGAGTGCCGCATTCCATATAATATTGTAAACCTTATTCATAATAACCTCGTCTGCATTTCTGTTTTTTTGTTGGTTGGTGCGCTACGCTTGTGGTTAGGGTTGGCTCACGATGAGTGCTGCCTGGGTTGTCAAATTTTGGGAAAAGGAGACCCTTCCGCAGGGCGGAATAATTCTTAGTGATTGAACGCGCCTTAAATAATCGTCATTCGTCCGTGTCTTATTTCCTCGGTTGATGGTTAACGATAATGGAAAAGCCTGTATTTCAGATGGGTGTTGCTGTGACCCAGTTTTTTGGCAATATTGCTTTTATAAGTACCGATTGTTTTTTCGCTTTTATGTGCAATATTGGCGATTCTGGTCAGCGACCAGCCCCGGGAATACATCATCATGACGTTAAATTCATTAATGCTCATGGCATTGTCCAGCGGACGGCTCACGTTCGTGTTCTTGCTGCTAATGAGGTGAATCACCCGGCGGTGCAGTGCGTCAAGGCTCAACGCGTGGTCGAGAAAATGCATCTGCATGCCGCAAATAGCCTGGAACACCGCAAAGGTTTCGGCATCCGTCAGCACGAAAAGCATCAATGATGAACGCGAGGAGAGACGGCGAATGATGCTGGCGTATTTCAGAATATCTGTCCGTTCGGGATGAATGATGAGGTAATCATTATTCTGGACCGAAGGAATAGAGGAGGGCGGTAAGTGGGTTGCGTAATACTGCATGCCATAATAGATTGATGTCCCGCGCAGGATATTTTTCATGCCAAGCCAGGTGTAATAATTGTCACCGAAGAAAATAGCTTTTGACATAAAATTCTCCTTGAATTGGCTATAGCATCCTGCCCCTCTTGACATTAAAGAAAAGGGTTTATTCCCTTGTCCGGGAATCAGTTTAAATTCACATTTTTTATTGGGATTATTCTCAATTGAAATATTACGCTTTGTTAAAATTTAAGATAAATCGTTTATTTCGACTTCGGGAGAATGATTGATAGTTTTCACTTATTGATTGATGTAAACAGGAGGGAAAATAATGAGGAATATGCGGGGTTGTCTTAAAAAATAACGGAAACAAAAGAGGAGGGAAGGTGCGCTGTCAGGTGGGGTGGGATAAGCGTGACGATCCAGAGTATCGTGCGTTAAGAATATTCCTGGTTAATGTTGCAATGGAGAAGTTCAGATAGGTGGTAACGGTTGAATATTTTACATTTATTGGTTGATTGTTTTGGTAAATTACTTTTAATGTGAAATTAAATTTCTAAATTATCGTGATTATCATGATTAAGCTTTGTTTTTGATTATTTGTGCTGAGCAGGCAGGCCTTAACCCGCCAACAGATCCTGCTCAACGTGTTTGACCTGATTCTCCAGCGTGTCGCGCAGCTCAGCCAGTGCACGCTCCTGCTCCGAAAAGTACGCCTCTTTATCGCGAAGCGATGTCGCCAGACGCCAGGCATTTTCCGCTTCCAGCTCGGCTATCTCTTTCAGCAGCGCGTCAATCTGGATCCGCAACTGTTGGATTTTCTGCCGCAGATGGTCGAGATTGTTCAGCCGATCGCTGGCCATCATCGGCTCAAGACCGCTTTGTAGCTGGGTGAGCAGGGCACGAATGGCCGCCAGATCGGCGTTTTGTCGTGCCAGATTAAGCTGCACCATCATCTGATGCGCTTTTTCTTTCAGTTCGTCGGCGACAACGTCCGGATGACACAGACGGCTGGCCTGACGCCACAGGCGCTTAAGTTCATTGCGCTCGTCTGCGGAAAGACGTTGATCGCGTGCGAAGCGGTGCTGGGCATCCTGCTGCTGTTCCTGATATTCCTCATATTCATGCGCCGCTTCTTCCTGCGCCTGCCGCGTGTCACTGTCGTCCTGGCGGGAAAAATCGGCTTCCAGTTCACGGATCTCGGCGAGCAGATCGGTAATCAGCTCCGTTTGCTGCTGGATGCGCTGACGAATGTCGACCGCAGAACGAGAGGTCGAGTCCATGCCCATCCACTGCTGCTTGAGCTGTGCTAACCGATCGATTGCCAGCGAGATGTACTGCTGACAGGAGAGGTAATCTTTCTCGCGGCGTCTGCGCTCCGCTTCTTGTCGGCGCTGGGCGCTAGCCGCGAGCTGTTTACGCAGCTCCAGAATACGGCTCATTAACGGCCCGAGGCGCAAATGATACTGGTCGTTGAATTCATCCAGAATCTGAATACGGGTATTGCGGGTGTCGATCAGCTCGCGCAACTGACTTTCCAGCGCTTTAAGCTCCAGTTTGCTGGCAGCAATCGCCGGATCCTGCCAGCTGGTTATTGCGCGCTGATTTTGCAACCAGGTGGCAATTTCACGCATTGCATCACTGAATCGGCGCGTCTCGATAGCCTGGGCAATTGCCGTTATTACGGGATCGCCAGATTCCCGCTGCAGATGCACAAGCTGCTGCTGGATTATCTCTTCATCCTCAAGTTCGATGGCGCTTTTAATGATTTCGAGTCGTTTGATGATTTTATTCATGACACCGTTGCCTGGCGTGACCGACACATGAATGACAATATTTAGGTTAAGTCATTCGTTTGAAAAATATAAAAAAAGTGCAAATCGCATTCTGTGGCCTGCGGGGCCTGTTCGTCCAGAATAATTCGCAGAAATTATCGTTCATCTACCATTTTCGTTTGAGCTCTCACAATTCGAACCTCTGTTTCATTAAGGGTATTTTTTGTGCGAAATACGCTTGCTTCGAAAAAGAGAATAAGTATAGTTCTCATTCTCTTTATTGTTTAATGCGTATCTTTTTTTGGTAAGGAACCCAGGAATGAAAAAAAACATAACCGCCCTGGCAGTGCTGATCGCGGCGGCATTAAGCGGTTGCGCGGCCACAACGCCCGCCACCACGGCGACAAATACCGTTGAAAAAGTGGAGACGCCAGCAGTGGCGACCGATACGTTAAAACGCGCTCTGGCGGATGGCCTGTATGAGATGGCGTTAAATCCAGCCGGGGACGCGCTGTATGTCGCCAGTGCCGAAGGTTTTAAAGATGTTCAGGGCGGGGTGGTCTATAAACTGGATGCCAAAACGCTTAAGACAATCGGGCGCAGCCATACGGATCTGAAAAACTTTGGCATGGCCATTTCACCAGACGGCAAAACGGTGTACGTCACCAACTCGCTGGACGGTGGCCTGAGCGCGTTGAATACCGCGGACGGCAAAGTCAAAAATCGCGTCCTGTTCCCGGAGCGGAACCCGGAAGGTTTCCCGTATGGCGCCCGTCAGGTGCTGCTGCATAACGGTCTGCTGTATATCGGCGCGGTCGCCGATCCCGCAGTGATCTGGGTGGTCGATGCCGAAACGCTGAAGCTGAAAACGCGCATCAAAAACACCGGTAAATGGATGACCGGTCTGCACTACTCCGAAACGACTCAGCGCATCTACGCCGCGAATGGCGGTGGCGAGATCCTGGTCATCAACCCGCGTAACCAGCGCGTTGAAAAACGCTGGAAGCCGCTGGGCGACAAACCGGCGCTGCTGTTGAATATGGCGGAAGATCCGCAAACCGGGCGTCTGTTCGTGACCGACAATTCCAAAGCGAAAACCACGCTGGTGCTCGATATCCACACCGGCAAGGTGCTGAAACAACTGGAAGTGGGTGACTCGCTATCCGTTAAATTCAACGCCAAACGCCACGAGATTTACATCACCCAGCGTGATTCCGGGAAACTGCTTAGCCTCAACGCGACCGATTACAGCGTGAAGAAAAGCTGGGATCTGCCGCCGAATCCAAACAGCCTGCTGCTCTCAGCTGATGGTCAGACGCTGTATGTCACTGTGAAACAGAAATTTAATAAAGATCACTCAACCGATGCGCCGGACAGCGTCGTACGTATTGAGCTGAATAAATAATAAAAACCAGCCGGGGGACGCCTGTCGCCCCCCGGCACATTGACTCCTTTTGATGGCATTCACATGAACAACACCAAAACAATTCTGGCGCTGACGATTGGCGCGATCTCTGGCACGGCCTGGGCGGCGGACACCGCGAAAAAAGCGGAAGAGACCATCGTGGTCCAGGCGACAACCAATAATGATTTCAAACCGGGTGGCGACACGCTGCTACCCGCGTTTCTCGACGGGCAGGTTGCCAACGGCGGTAGGCTGGGGATGCTAGGCCAACAGAGCGCGATGGATGTGCCCTTCAACGTCATCAGCTACACCTCTAAACTGGTTGAAGATCAGCAGGCAAAAACCATCGCCGATGTCGTAGCAAACGATGCGGGCGTGCAGTATGTCCAGGGCTACGGCAACAGTGCGGAAAGTTTCCGTATCCGCGGCCTGAAGTTTGATGGCGATGACATGACCTTTGGCGGCCTTTCCGGCATCTTACCGCGTCAGGTGGTGGATGCGCAGATGGTGGATCGCATCGAAATCTTCAAAGGGGCAAACGCCCTGATGAACGGTGCTGCAAGCTCCGCCGTCGGTGGGATGATCAACCTTGAACCGAAACATGCAGGCGATATCCCGCAGGCCAAAGTGGGCGTGGATTACACCTCAGATTCACAGATTGGCACCACGCTGGATGCCGGTCGTCGCTTTGGCGACAACGACCAGTTTGGCGCACGGGTGAATCTGGTCCACCGTGAAGGCGAAACCCGAATTCAGGACGATCGCCGCCGTACTACGCTGCTCTCCACCGGTCTGGACTACAAAGGCGATAACTTCCGCACCTCGCTGGACGTGGGTTATCAGAAGAAAACCTTCCACGGCAGCCCAACCAGCGTCAACATTTCTGCGGTCGATTTCATCCCGACGCCGCCGAAAAATGACCGCAACTTCTCGCAGAAGTGGGCGTACAGCGATATCGAAAACGAGTTCGGTATGTGGCGTAGTGAATACGACATCACCGACAACTGGACTGCCTATACCGGTCTTGGCGCTCAGCACGCGCACGAGGAAGGTCTCTACAGCGCGCCGAAACTGCTGGATAAGAGCGGTACGGCCACTGCCAGCCGTCTTGATACTAACCGTATCAGCGACACGGTGAGCGGCATGGCGGGGATTCGCGGCAACTTCGATACTGGCTTTGTCTCGCACAAAGTGAACGTCGGCTACTCGGCGCAAAGCAAAAACGAAAAAATCGCGTGGAAGATGTCCAAAGCGGCGGATAACCCGTATACCAACATCTACCATAACAGCGGCGTTGATGCGCCAGCCAGTACCAACTCAAACGGCAAGGGCGGCAACTATAGCGATCCACTGACCAGCGGACGTACCCGCACTCAGGGCTGGTTGCTAAGTGATACGTTGGGCGTGCTGGATGACACACTGCTGTTTACCGTCGGGGCACGCCATCAGAAAGTGGTCATCCGGGGTTATGACAAAGTCACCGGCGCGGAAAATGTCGCCGACGGTTTCGACGGTAGCCGCTGGATGCCTACTTACGGTGTCGTCTACAAACCGTGGGAGGAGATCGCTTTCTACGCCAACCACACCGAAGCGCTGCAGCCGGGTAAAACGGCGCCCAACACCGCAACCAACTATGGCCAGAGCACCGGTATCGTCCATTCTAAACAAAATGAAGTGGGCGTGAAGGCGGACTTCGGGCGCGTAGGCGGCTCGCTGGCGCTGTTTGAGATCAAGATGCCTTCGGCGATCCTTGACAGTGAAACCAAACATTATGGTCTGGATGCTGAACAGCGTAACCGTGGCGTTGAGCTGAATGTCTTCGGCGAACCAATGCTGGGAATGCGTCTGAACGCCAGCGCCACCTGGCTGCAGGCGGAGATGACCAAAACCAACAATGGCCTGAATCAGGGCAACGATGTTATCGGCGTGCCGAACTTTTACGCCGTGCTGGGCGCCGAGTATGACATCAAACCGATTGAGGGGCTGACCGCCACGGCTCGCGTGAACCACTCTGGTTCTCAGTATGCAGACCTGGCCAATACCAAAAAGCTCGACAGCTTCACCACTCTGGATCTGGGCATGCGTTATCGCTTCGCGCTTAACCAGAACCAAAATCAGATGACCGTTCGCGCGGGCATCGACAACGTCACCAACGAAAACTACTGGGCCAGTGTTGATGATTCCGGCACGTACGTCACCCAGGGCGAACCGCGCACCGTTAAAGTGTCCGTTGGTTACGAGTTCTGAGTTCCACCTCGTTATCAGGGGCAAGGATGCCCCATCCATTCCCACGCCTTTAACTTGCTACCTCCAGCATGAAGTGTTAAAACGTGCCCCTTCTAAAAAAGAGACAGGGGTAGGACGTGAGAGACGCGTCATCCGCTTCAGGCAACGGTCGTTCTGAAGCGTCGTCGGAACAGACTCCGACGCTGCAACGTGGTTTGCAAAATCGACATATCCAGTTAATCGCCCTCGGCGGCGCAATTGGTACCGGGCTGTTTTTGGGTATCGGTCCGGCGATTCAGATGGCGGGTCCGGCAGTACTGCTGGGTTATGGCATCGCCGGGGTTATTGCCTTTCTGATCATGCGCCAGCTCGGCGAAATGGTCGTCGAAGAGCCGGTATCGGGCTCTTTCGCTCACTTTGCCTATAAATACTGGGGGCCGTTTGCGGGCTTCCTGTCAGGCTGGAACTACTGGGTGATGTTTGTGCTGGTCGGGATGGCTGAACTGACGGCCGCCGGTATCTATATGCAGTACTGGTTACCCGACGTTCCCACCTGGGTCTGGGCCGCGGCCTTCTTTATTATCATTAACGCCGTCAATCTGGTGAACGTCCGTCTGTACGGCGAAACTGAATTCTGGTTTGCGCTCATTAAAGTACTGGCGATTATCGGCATGATCGGCTTTGGCCTGTGGCTGCTGTTCTCGGGTCACGGCGGCGAGCGGGCGACCATCGACAACCTGTGGCAGCACGGCGGTTTTCTGGCGACGGGCTGGAAGGGGCTGATTCTGTCGCTGGCGGTCATTATGTTCTCTTTTGGCGGGCTGGAGCTTATCGGGATCACTGCGGCAGAAGCCCGTGATCCGCATAAAAGCATCCCCAAAGCCGTCAATCAGGTGGTGTACCGTATTTTGCTGTTTTACATCGGTTCGCTGGTGGTTCTGCTGGCGCTCTATCCGTGGGTGGAAGTGAAATCCGACAGTAGCCCGTTTGTGATGATTTTCCACGATCTGAACAGCAACGTGGTGGCTTCAGCACTGAACTTCGTGATTCTGGTGGCATCTCTGTCTGTTTATAACAGTGGCGTTTATTCCAACAGTCGTATGCTGTTTGGTCTGTCAGTTCAGGGCAACGCCCCGAAATTTCTGACCCGCGTCAGCCGTCGTGGCGTGCCGGTGAACTCACTGCTGCTCTCGGGCGCTATCACTTCGCTGGTGGTGCTGATTAACTACCTGCTGCCGAAAGAGGCTTTTGGCCTGCTGATGGCACTGGTGGTGGCAACGCTGCTGCTGAACTGGATCATGATCTGTCTGGCGCATCTTCGTTTTCGTGCTGCGATGCGTCGCAAAGGGCGCGACACCCAGTTCAAGGCGTTGCTCTATCCGGCGGGGAACTACATCTGTATTGCCTTCCTGGCGATGATCCTCGTGCTGATGTGCACTATCGACGACATGCGTCTGTCAGCCATGCTGCTGCCGGTGTGGGTCATCTTCCTGTTTGTGGCGTTTAAGCTCTCCCGCAAAAAGTAACCCTGTTGATGCCCGGTGGCGCTTTGCTTGCCGGGCAGACAAAACTGTTACCCGCCACCACCGCTCTCCACCTTTATCGTGACCCTTCTCTCAATTCTGTTTCGATCCACAGGATCTTTATTTTGTAATCGATTACTTTTCATCTGATGGCAATTTGTAATCGATTACTTTTTAAAGGGCGAGGCTCAAAATGGTGTCAACAACGGAAAGTAGTGGAAAGGCGATAGGGCAGCACCGGCTGCTGGTACCCCGACTGTCGCTGATGATGTTCTTACAGTTTTTTATCTGGGGAAGCTGGTCGGTGACGCTTGGTCTGGTCATGACGCAGCACGACATGTCTTTACTGATTGGCGATGCGTTTTCCGCAGGGCCGATCGCCTCTATTCTTTCACCGTTTGTGCTCGGTATGCTGGTGGATCGCTTCTTTGCCTCGCAAAAGGTGATGGCGGTGATGCATCTGGCCGGGGCGGTGATTCTGTGGTTTGTGCCGGGGGCATTGATTGCCCAAAACGGTGCGCTGCTGATTGGCCTGCTGTTCGGCTATACGCTGTGCTATATGCCAACGCTGGCGCTGACCAATAACATCGCGTTTCACAGCCTGACGAATGTCGATAAAACCTTCCCGGTGGTGCGCGTGTTCGGCACGATCGGCTGGATCGTGGCGGGGATTTTTATCGGCGTCACCGGCGTTGCGTCCAGCATTACCATCTTCCAGGTGGCGGCGGTCAGTTCCGTGATACTGGCGTTGTATAGTCTGACGCTGCCGCATACGCCAGCCCCTGCGAAGGGACTGCCGGTACAGGTGCGCGATCTGTTCTGCGCCGATGCGTTTGCGCTGCTCAAAACGCGCCACTTCTTTATCTTTTCGCTTTGCGCGATGTTGATCTCGGTACCGCTCGGCACCTATTACGCTTACACCGCCTCTTATCTGGCGGATGCCGGTATTGCGGATGTTAGCACCGCCATGTCGTTCGGGCAGATGTCAGAAATCGTCTTCATGTTGGTGATCCCGCTGCTGTTCCGCCGCCTGGGCGTGAAATACATGCTGCTGATCGGCATGCTGGCGTGGTTCGTTCGCTATGCGTTTTTTGCGCTTGGCGTGAGTGAAGAGGGGCGTTTCCTGCTGTATCTCGGCATTCTGCTGCACGGTGTGTGCTATGACTTTTTCTTTGTTGTCGGCTTTATCTACACCGACCGCGTGGCGGGTGAAAAGGTAAAAGGCCAGGCGCAGAGCATGATCGTGATGTTTACCTACGGTATTGGGATGCTGCTGGGCTCGCAGATCTCCGGCGCGCTGTATAACCGGTTGGTTGCCGGACAAACCGTGCCGCAGGCATGGGTGACATTCTGGTGGATCCCGGCGGTGGCGGCCGCGGTGATTGCCCTGATTTTCCTGTTCTCGTTCAAGTATGACGATGACAAGGCGTAATTTTCTGGAGGTGGTATGAGGACGATTAAAGGGCCGGGTATTTTTCTGTCGCAGTTTATCGGGGAGCAAGCGCCGTTTAACTCGCTGGAGGGGCTGGCAGGTTGGGCGGCCGGCAAGGGCTATAAAGCGGTGCAGATCCCCTGCCATCAGCCGCAGATTTTCGATCTGGCAAAGGCGGCGCAGAGTCAGGCCTATTGCGACGACATAAGCGGTAAGCTGGCGGAGCACGGTCTGGTCATCAGCGAACTATCGACCCATCTGGAAGGGCAACTGATGGCGGTAAACCCGGTTTACAGCGACGCCTTCGACCACTTTGCGCCAGCGGCGGTGCGTGGCAACGATGTGGCACGCCGGGCGTGGGCCGCGAAGACGCTGAAACAGGCGGCGGCCGCATCGGCAAAGCTGGGGCTCCGCGCGCATGCTACGTTTTCCGGTTCGCTGGCCTGGCCGTTTTTCTACCCGTGGCCACCACACAATGAAGCGCGTTTTCAGGAAGCATTCAGCGAACTGGCAAACCGCTGGCGACCGATTCTGGATACCTTCGATGCGCACGGGGTGGACGTCTGTTTTGAGCTGCATCCTGGTGAGGATTTGCACGATGGCGTCACGTTCGAACGTTTCTTGCATCTTCTGGACAACCATCCGCGCTGCAACATTCTTTATGATCCCAGCCATATGCTGTTGCAACAGATGGATTACCTGGCCTTTATCGACATCTACCATTCGCGTATCAAAGCGTTTCACGTGAAGGATGCGGAGTTCCGGGCGAACGGGCGCAGTGGGGTATACGGCGGCTATCAGTCGTGGATCAACCGGGCAGGGCGATTTCGCTCGCTGGGGGATGGGCAGATCGACTTCAACGGTATTTTTAGCAAGCTGACGCAGTATGACTTTGACGGCTGGGCGGTGCTGGAGTGGGAGTGTTGCCTGAAAGACAGTGATACCGGGGCCAGCGAAGGCAGCGAATTTATCCGCCGCCATATCATTCCGGTCTCCGGACGGGCGTTTGATGATTTTGCCGCCGGGGGTGCCAATGATTAACGTCGGCATTATTGGCAGCGGATTTATCGGTCCAGCGCATATCGACGCGCTGCGCCGACTCGGGTTTGTGCAGGTGGTAGCGCTGTGCGACGGCAGTCTTTCCCAGGCCCAGGAAAAAGCACTGGCGCTGAACGTGCCGTATGCCTACGGCAGCGTTGAGGAACTGCTTGCGCATCCGAATCTGCAGGTGGTGCATAACTGCACGCCAAACCATCTGCATGCGCAGATCAACCGGCAGATAGTGCAGGCAGGCAAGCATGTCTTCTCTGAAAAGCCATTGTGCATGACGCCAGAAGAGGCGCGCGAACTGGTGGCGCTGGCGGAAGAGGCTGGCGTGGTACATGGCGTCAGCTTTGTCTATCGCCAGTTTGCCATGGTGCGCCAGGCGGCCAGCATGATGCACGCAGGAAGCATCGGGCGACTGTTTGCTACTCATGGCAGCTATCTGCAGGACTGGATGTTGCTGGAAACCGACTACAACTGGCGCGTGGACGCCGCACTCGGCGGGGCGTCGCGCGCGGTGGCGGACATTGGTTCCCACTGGTGTGACACGGTGCAGTTTGTTACCGGACGACGCATCACGGAGGTGATGGCCGATCTCGCGATTGTCTGGCCGACGCGCAAGGAGAACGTCGCGGGTAACCAGACCTTTGCTCACGACCCGAACGCCCGGTATGAAGATAAACCGGTGAACACGGAAGATTTCGGCTCGGTGCTGTTCCGCTTTGACGATGGCAGCAAGGGCAGTTTTCGCGTCTCACAGGTGAGCGCCGGGCGTAAAAATCGCCTGACGTTTGAAATCAACGGCAGCGAGCGGTCCGTGGCGTGGGATCAGGAGGTACCGCAGCAGTTGTGGGTGGGGCATCGCGCGCAGGCGAATCAGATCCTGACCGATGATCCTGCACTGATGAACCGTGATGTCGCCGACAGCGCCCATTTCCCCGGTGGGCATATTGAAGGCTGGCCTGATGCCTTCAAAAATATGATGGCGCAGTTCTACCGGGCCGTTCAGGCAGGCGAAATGGCGAAAACGCCGCAGTTTGCCACCTTCCACGACGGTGCGGATGTGATGTATATCATTGATGCGATAGTGAAAAGCCATCAGCAGCAGCGCTGGGTGCGCATTGAGCGATGACGCGTTGCCCGGTTCGCCGGGCAACAAATTTATGATAGCCTGCATAAAACGCTAACCGCAGGATGTGTCGTCGTTATGTCTATTCAGAAAATCGCTCAGTTGGCCGGGGTTTCGGTGGCGACGGTGTCGCGTGTGTTGAACAACAGCGACAGTGTGAAAGCGAAAAACCGTGAGCGGGTTTTGCAGGCAATCAAGGAGAGTAACTACCAGCCCAATCTGCTGGCACGTCAACTTCGCACCGCGCGTAGCCATATGATTCTGGTGATGGTGTCCAACATCGCCAACCCGTTCTGCGCGGAGGTGGTCAAGGGCATTGAAGCGGAGGCCGAGAAAAACGGCTACCGTATCCTGTTGTGCAATTCAGGTTCTGATATCGATCGTTCCCGCTCAGGGTTAAGCCTGCTATCGGGTAAAATCGTCGACGGTATTATCACCATGGACGCCTTCTCCCGGCTGCCGGAACTTGCCGAGTTAATCGGTAACGCTGCCTGGGTTCAGTGTGCGGAGTATGCCGATGCAGGGAGCGTTTCCTGTGTCGGGATCAACGATGTGGACGCGTCGCAGTATGTGGTGAGTCAGCTCGCCGACAGCGGGCGTACGCGGATTGCCTTGATTAATCACGACTTAAGCTACAAATATGCCCGTCTGCGCGAGCGCGGTTATAAGAGCGTGATTCATCTGCGCGAGCTGGATTATCAGGCGGTGGAATATGCCAGCGACCTCAGCTCAGCGGCCGGAATGGCGGCGATGCAAAAGCTGCTGAAGGAGAACCCGCCGGATGCGGTGTTTGCCGTTTCCGATACGCTGGCGGCAGGGGCGTTGCGCGCTATTGAGCAGGCGGGACTCCGCGTACCGCAGGATATTGCCGTGGTTGGGTTTGACGGCACTGAACTGTCTGAGATGGTGTCGCTTACCACTATTGAACAGCCGTCGCGGGAGATTGGCCGCAAAGCGGTCACCTTACTGCTCAACAAAATTGATAATCCGGATGCCCCAACGGAAAGGGTCATGATGGACTGGCGCTTTATTTCGCGCGCCAGTACCTGATCTATTGGGTGAAGGCTCCCGCCAGCGAGCGAATGTCATTGCCGGTGGGCGACTGGTGAATACGTAAGCCGAACTCTTCCACCACCGCAAAAATATGGTCGAAAATATCGGCTTGAATACTTTCATATTCCAGCCAGACGACGGTATTGGTAAAGGCGTAAATTTCGATGGGCAGACCGTGATCGTCCGGTGCCAGTTGACGCACCATTAAGGTCATATCTTGACGAATGCGCGGATGGTTGCGCAGATATTCGTTCAGGTAGGCGCGGAAAGTCCCGATATTGGTCATCCGGCGATGGTTTAATACCGATTCTGGCGCATCCAGTTGTTGATTCCATTCGTCGATTTCCTGATGGCGCGTATCCAGATAAGGCTTCAGCAGGCGCGCTTTATACAGTCGCTGCTTTTCATCATCATCCAGAAAATGAATGCTGGTGGCGTCAATACTGATGCTACGTTTAATACGCCGACCGCCGGAGGCCGACATGCCGCTCCAGTTTTTAAAGGAATCAGAAACCAGTGACCAGGTGGGAATGGTGGTGATGGTATTGTCCCAGTTGCGGACTTTCACCGTTGTCAGACCAATATCAATCACCGCGCCGTCAGCGCCGTATTTCGGCATCTCCAGCCAGTCACCCAGTTTCAGCATGTCGTTAGCGGAAAGCTGAATACCGGCAACCAGCCCAAGAATCGGGTCTTTAAATACTAACATCAGCACGGCCGCCATCGCGCCCAGACCGCTAATCAGAATCGCCGGGGACTGACCCATTAACAGCGAGATCACCAGAATGCCAACGATAATCGCGCTAATCAGTTTAATACCCTGAAATATGCCTTTGAGCGGAAGCTGAGAGGCTGCTGGGAATTTTTGCGCCAGATTTAAGATGACATCCAGTAATGAAAACAGCGACAGCAGGGCATACATCATGATCCACAATTGCGCGCAGGTGGTCAGAATTTCTGCCGCTTCACTGCCTTTTTGCAACCATAGCGCCGCCTGAATATTGACGATAATCCCCTGCAGGGTAAACGCCAGACGATGGAATAACTTGTTCTGGGTAATTATTTGTAGCCACAGACGGGAACTGGCGATGGCACGTTTTTCGAATGTGCGCAGTACCACCCAGTGCAAAATAATATGCACAATGACGGCGGTGAGAAAAATAATACCGAAAATCACCACCAGCGAGGTGGTGTGATTCATTTCAATACCCGCTAAATCTTCAACCTGGGTAATTAATTCCTGCATAATTTCTCCTTTATAAAACAGCGGTCAATGATGACCGCTGAGGGGAAATTATGCAAATGCAGGGCGCTGGGTGAATTACACCTCTGTCAGCGTGGTTTCCAGCGGCAGGCGAGATTTTGGCAGCGAGGCGTTGAAATCTTCGACGCTGTGATGACCCACAGGAACCACGACCACACTGGTGAAGCCTTTTTCTTTCAGGCCAAATTCCGCATCGAGTATGGCGGCGTCGAACCCTTCGATCGGTACCGCGTCCAGACCCAGTGCGCCAACACCTAACAGGAAGTTACCGACGTTCAGATAAACCTGTTTTGCCATCCAGTGCGCATCATCTTTCAGGTCTTTACGGTGCATGTCGGCAAAGAATGTCCGACCTTTGTGGTTGGCGGCTTTCGCTTCGGCAGAGGCAAAACGACCATCGGCCTCTTCCTGATCGACTACACGCTCCAGCCACGCATCGTCCATCGCCGTTTTAGCGCAGAACACCACAACGTGCGAGGCATCGAGCATTTTACGCTCGTTGAAGACATAGCTACCGGTGGCAGATTTTGCCACGCGCGCTTTGCCTTCCTCGGTGCTGGCAACGATAAAGTGCCACGGCTGAGAGTTAGTGCTGGACGGACTGAACTGCAGCAGCGTTTTGATTTTTTCTGCTTCTTCAGCGGTCAGTTTTTTACTAGGGTCGAATGCCTTGGTGGAGTGACGCTTTAAGGCCACTGAAACGATATCCATAACTACTCCCGGTTGGTTTTAATACCCGCAGGTTACAAGGTTCTCTGGAAGATGATAAGAGAGAAAATGCGAAAACAGTTATCGGCTTTCGCGACCAATCAGGCAGGGCGGATCCGTTTTTGGTCGCGTTTGGCCAGGCCATCGACCACTAAATTCCACGAATCATTAACCAGTTCGTCCAGTAATGACTCACTGATATCATCGCCGGGGGCGACGGAAATCCAGTGCTTTTTGTTCATATGGTAACCGGGGGTAATGCTGGGGTAAATTTGCTGATTTAGCAGCGATTTCTCCGGATCGGCTTTCAGATTAATCACCGCGCGGCGGTTAAATTCGGTAACGATCATAAAGATCTTGCCGCCGACTTTAAACACGTCGTACTCCGGACCGAACGGCCAGCAGTGTTCGGTAAACGGAAACGCCAGCGCCAGACGGCGCGCGCATTCGTACAGCGTTTTTTCATCCATTATGCTTCCTCACGGGTGAGGGCGCGCCACATCGCTTCAAAGCCCAGGGAGATAAATTCGCTGGCGCGAGCCGGTTCGCGAGCGGCAAATTCCATTGTCGTTTCTGCCAGCGTTAAAAATAGCGCATCGCCGAAGGCGCGATAATCATCGGACATAAAGACCGGCAGCACCGAACGGTGGCAGAGATCGCGTAGCTCAGGAAACAGATCGTCGGCTTTCTGTTCCGTCTCTTTGGTGATTTTTTCGCTGACCGCTAACTGGCGAATGGCGCGATGCCCCAGCGTATGGTTGAGACCCCAACTGATATAGTTGCTCCAGATGTAAAAGGTCAGCACTTTGGTATCCGTCAGTGAACGATCGAGGTTCTCGATCAGCGACTGGCAAAGACCTTGTTTAAGATGAAGATAAAGTTCGTTGATTAACTCGTCTTTTGTCGCGAAATAGCGAAACAACGTTCCTTCTGCCACGCCTGCGTTGCGGGCTATCACAGCGGTCGATGCCGCGATCCCGGATTGCGCAATGGCCGTGGTTGCAGCCTCCAGTAATGCCTGTTTTTTGTCTTCACTCTTCGGACGAGCCACTACACTTTACCCTTAAGATTGTTTAAAAAGATGATTGAAACACGGCCTTTGCAGCGCCGCAACGGTGAATGTCAAAGATTGAAAATCATCTTGACGCGAAACTTCCGATTTCTATAATGAGTGCTTACTCACTCATAATCAAGAGTCAGCCGCGCAAACCATCGGACAGGGGCGCGTTTTACAGGTCAGGATATGAAGCCTCTCTCCGTGTGTGTGGTCGTTATTATGCTCATTGCCAGTGCAGCAACGTTACCGTTTGTCCTTAATGCGGGCTTCGGCCAGGCGCCACAGGGCGCTCAGCTTAGTCAGGTAGAGCAATCTGCGAACTACCGTGATGGGCAATTTCATAATCAGGTGCCAACGCCGGGCTATACCGGAAACAAAAGTATGCTCGCAGCATGGTGGGAGTTTCTGGTCGCGAAGCGTGAAAATGCGCGGCCAGCCCGGCCATTACCCCTGGTTGCCACCGATCTCGCCAGCCTGCCGGTTGAGCAGAATACCCTGATCTGGATGGGGCACTCCTCGTGGTATCTGCAACTGGGCGGCAAACGTATTCTGATTGACCCGGTTTTCAGCAGCTATGCCGCACCGTTTTCGTTTCTCAACAAAGCGTTCGCCGGGGAGTATCCGTGGACGGCGCAGGCGATGCCGGAGATCGACCTGCTGATCATTTCTCACGATCACTATGACCATCTGGATTACGCCACCATCACCGCGTTAATGCCGAAGGTGAAGCGCGTGCTCACGCCACTGGGCGTTGGCTCGCATCTGCGTTACTGGGGAATGAATGGCGACATTATTGAAGAACGTGACTGGAATCAGTCTGTCAGGGTCGACGATTCACTGATGATTCACGTGCTGCCCGCGCGGCATTTCTCCGGGCGCGGTATCAAGCGCAATCAGACGCTGTGGGCCAGTTTTCTGTTCGAAACACCGGAACAGAAAATTTATTACAGCGGCGACTCGGGCTATGGGCCGCATTTCAGGGCAATTGGCGAACAGTTTGGCGGCATCGATCTCGCCATCATGGAGAACGGCCAATACGATCAGGACTGGAAGTACATTCACATGATGCCGGAAGAGACCGCGCAGGCCGCTCTGGATTTGCGGGCAAAAGCGATTTTACCCGGTCATGCCGGACGCTTTGTGCTGGCAAAGCATAGCTGGGATGACCCCTACAAACGTCTGGCACTGGCCAGTCGAAATAAAGCGTACCGTCTGCTTACCCCGATGCAGGGTGAACCGGTGAAGCTGGACGATTCAGCGCAACGGTTCACAACATGGTGGGAAAAGGCAACACATTTGCAGGAGAGGAGTTCCGAATGACCATTTCTGCTCAGGTTATCGACAGCATTGTCGAGTGGATTGATGATAATTTGAATCAGCCGCTGCGTATTGACGAGATCGCACGGCATGCGGGCTACTCCAAGTGGCACTTGCAGCGTCTGTTTTTGCAGTACAAAGGGGAGAGCCTGGGGCGCTACATTCGCGAGCGTAAACTGCTGCTGGCGGCGCGGGATCTGCGCGAATCCGACGCAAAAGTGTATGACATTTGTCTGCGCTACGGGTTTGACTCCCAGCAGACCTTTACCCGTATTTTTACCCGCACGTTTAACCAGCCGCCGGGTGCCTACCGCAAAAAAAACCACAGTCGGGCGCACTGATCCTTTCCTGGTAGCGAGAGCTATCAGGAAAGGTTTCCCCTGCCTTAGCGTCTCTGCACTTGCCTAAATATTATTGCAAATAATTCCCATTTACATTAGCGTGGCTAACAAATTTCATAAGGAATGGTTGGCCAATGAAGATGGCATGGAGTGGTTTGCTTCTTGGGCTGGGGACGGTGTCGGCTCAGGCAATGCCGTGTTCGACACCCTCGGTGCAGGGGGAGCAGCAAGGGAAGTTTGATGCCAGTGGGGAAATCTGTTTTGTTCTCCCCGCCCTGAATGAAAACTATGTCTCCGCAACGCTTTCCGGCATTACCGATGCCCGGTTGCTCGATGGTCAAAATCGACGCATTCGTACCCTGCTGGAAGGTGGTCCTGCCGATGGTGAGCATCAACTGCTGTTTTCACTGCCTCAACAACAGGTTACCTCGCTGGTGCTGCACGGCAACGAAGGGATGCGCTGGCGTTTCTCCTGGCAGATGAAAGAGACGCCGCCATTACCGCGTACTCAGCGTGTGGCCCCGGTCAGTCCCGTTTTGCAGCAACTGGAAAAAGCCCTTGAGGCGGGAGCAGGCACCACGGAATTCTGGCAGGACCGTCAGCGTTACGGTACACCGCTGGTGGAACCCTTTGATGCCGATCATAAGCGCGTGACCTTTCTCTGGCGTGGCGCAAAACAGAACGTTTTTCTTTTTGGCTCACCGGCGGGCGATCACGAGCCGCTGTTCCGCTTAGGCCATTCCGACGTCTGGTTCCGTAGCTATGTTGTCCCGGCGGATACGGTTATGCAGTATAAGCTGGCGCCGGATGTTCCGCGGGTCAGCGGCTCGCCACGCGATCAGCGCTCAGACCGATCCGTTCAATCCGCTGACGATCGGTGCGAAGTCTGCCGATCGCTGGAATCAGTCGTCTTTGCTCGATCTCAGTCCATCCCGTTTTTGTTCCGCGCAGGCCATCTCGCAGCCGTTGCGTCACGGCGCGTTGACGCGAAAAATGCTCACCAGCGCGCGGTTGGGCAATACGCGTGAAGTGGCCGTTTATCGCCCTCGCACCGCGCAACCCGCGCGCTGGACGCTGATCCTGTTTGACGGCAAGACCTATCTGGATGAATACCATGTCGACCGGGTTATCGACGGACTGATTGCCCGCCATCAACTCCCGCCCATCAACGTAGTGTTTGTGGATTCTCTCGATCACTCACGGCGCGGTAAAGAGCTGCCGCCAAACCCGACGTTTGCCGATTTTATGGCTTACGAACTGGTGCCCTGGCTACGCCAGCAGGGTATTGCTCTCCCGCGACAAAAAACGGTGCTGGCGGGTTCCAGCTATGGCGGATTAGCGTCGTCATGGGTGGCGCTGCGCCATCCGCGCTTGTTTGGCAACGTGCTGAGCCTTCCTACTGGTGGGCACCCAAAGGAGAGGAGGCCAGTTGGCTGACGCAGCAGTATCAGGCGTCGCCGCGTTATCCGGTGAAATTCTGGTTGCAGGCCGGACGCTTTGAAACGCAGGGGCCAAACGGCGGGATTTATCGCAATACGCTGGCGTTTGAAAAGGTGCTCCGGGAGAAAGGCTACACGGTCAGCTTTCACCCGTGGTCAAGCGGTCACGACTATGCCGCGTGGTGTGAAGCGCTGGTCTATGGAATGCGGGATTTCACCGGCTTAGCGAGCCAGCGAAAACCATCGACGCCAGACGTAGCGAAGCACGAAATATTCAACAGCGCCAAGCGCTAAGAACCACAGACAAAACAGCAGCGTATAGAGCTGGTTGAGGTCCATCAGATGAAAGGTCGCAACCAGCTTTTGCGCCAGTACCCGTCCCAGCGACGGCGCCGGAAGCAGCAGGCAGGAGAGAAAAGCCAGCAGCAGAATACCGGCGGCGGTCATCAGGGATTCAAGCGGGTGTTTCATGGCATTGTTAAACTTGAGTTAAAAAAGCCATTGTCCGGGATCTTCCCGGCTAACGCAAACCCGCTCCGCTTACCCTGCCCAGATCTCACAATGTTTTTTCACCAGTCCGATGAGCGAACCGCCCCCGGTGACAAACTCACGCATTGTCTGCGCTTCATTGAGGTCGTTTTTCACCTGGCGGGTTAACGCCTCGATGGCGCTGGTCGCGCCCACTTTATCTGCCGATGGCGCCACGTTTTCCAGCAGGCGCAGGGTGTCCTCTGACAACGGATGGCGATCGCCGGTATGCACATCGGTCAGAATGCCTTCCAGCCCATAGCGGCAGGCCTGAAAGCGGTTGAATTTATACAGCAGGTAATCTCGTTCCTGATGCTTAAACGGACGCTCGGTTAGCAGCCAGTGGGCGGTAGCCTGGATTAATCCGGCGATATTTACCGCATGTGACAGGGTCAGCGGCGTATCCATCACCCGCACTTCGACGGTACCAAAATGCGGGCTGGGGCGAATATCCCAGTGCAAATCCTTAATGCTGTCGATCATGTTCGTATAGCTGAGTCGCCGGAATAAACCCTCAAATTCCTGCCAGTTGCTGACCCACGGCATCGGTCCATTATCGGGAAAGCCGGAGAAGATATTCAGGCGCGACGAGGCAAAGCGG
This sequence comes from Citrobacter sp. T1.2D-1, assembly GCF_950098555.1. Taxonomy (NCBI): domain Bacteria; kingdom Pseudomonadati; phylum Pseudomonadota; class Gammaproteobacteria; order Enterobacterales; family Enterobacteriaceae; genus Citrobacter; species Citrobacter sp. T1.2D-1. The sequence goes on along the minus strand of NZ_CATNHH010000078.1, from coordinate 189,082 downwards.
GTGTCAGATCCCTGCATATAGGGTGACGCCGCCGAGAGCGCAATGAAGTGTGGGACAAAGCGTGACAGCCCGTGCAGCAGATAAATGGCGTCATCTCCGCTGGGACAGCCGACGTGGACGTGCTGTCCAAACACGGTGGCCTGTTGGATGAGATAGCCAAAGCGTTCGAGCGTGCGCTGATAGCGCTCGTTGTCGCATACCTGCTGGCGCTGCCATTTCTGAAACGGATGTGTGCCGCCGCCGCAAATTTCAAGGTGATGCTCAGCCGCCGCCTGCAGGATCACCTGCTGCATGGCGGAAAACTGCGTGGCGGCCTGATCGATGCTGTGGCAGACGTCGGTGGCCATCTCCAGCATGCTTTCAGTGATATCGTGCTTCACCTCTCCGGCGCTCACCCGGTCTTTCACCGCGGCAATCAGCGTCGAAGAGTCCTGACTCAGGTCATAACCTGGTGGATTCACCACTTGCATTTCCAGTTCAATTCCGAGGGTATACGGTTCCGAGACGTGAAAATCGGGTAGTGGCATGGCGTTCGTTTCCCAGGTGATTTGCTTTCAGTATAGAAGCGATGGGGAGATCCGCAGCGGTAGAAGAAATCTGAAAGTGGCGCTTTGAAGACGAATCGGGAACTGCTATAACCAGATTTTATCGTTGCGTAAGGAGTGAGCTGTGCCGGAAATGAATCAGTATGGTCAGACGGTTGGCGACGCGCTGCCGGACTGGCATGGCGCGTCGGTTCTGGAACGAACCGTGCTGGAAGGCCGCTGGTGTCGTCTTGAGCCGCTTGACCCGGAACGTCATGCTGGCGATCTGTTCGACGCCTATGCGCAGGCCGACGACGAGCGGGACTGGACGTGGCTGGCGAGCAGTCGGCCCGACAGCGTTGCGGCGACGTTCCACTGGCTTTGCGGGAAAGCGAACGATGACGCGCTGGTGCCTTTCACTGTCGTGGATACCCGCGCTGAACGTGCGGTGGGGCTGGTCTGCTTTATGGCGATCGAACGGGAGCACGGCAGCGTTGAAATCGGCCATGTCACCTGGTCGCCGCGGATGAAAAACAGTGTACTGGGTACGGAAGCCGTCTGGCTCTTGTTGCGGTATGCGTTTGCGCTGGGGTATCGCCGCGTGGAGTGGAAATGTGACTCTCTGAACCTGGCGTCGCGTCGGGCGGCAGAGCGGTTAGGGTTTGTATTCGAAGGCCGCTTTCGCCAGAAAATTGTGCGCAAAGGCCGCAATCGGGACAGCGACTGGTTGTCGATGATTGATGGTGAGTGGCCTGTGTGTGACCGCGCATTGCAGCGCTGGTTAGCGCCGGAGAATTTTGACGAACACGGTCAACAACGGCAGACCCTGGCGCAGTGTCGGTAGCGATAAGCGAAACTCCGCTCTGCCATCAGAGCGGAAATCACGATTAGCGCAGTGCCGGTTTGCGTACCGGCGCATCGCCCGCCACGTAATAGCGCGCGGTGCTTTTTGCCAGCGGTGCGCGACCGCGAATGGCATCGGCGATTTTCTCGCCAATCATGATGGTCGTGGCATTCAAATTGCCGGTGATAATTTGCGGCATGATCGACGCATCCACCACGCGCAGATTTTCCACGCCGTGCACGATGCCTTCGCCATCGACCACGGCCATCTCATCAACGCCCATTTTACAGGTGCCACAGGGGTGAAACGCGGTTTCCGCGTGGTTACGCACAAACGCATCCAACTGTTCGTCGCTCTGACAGTCAATGCCTGGGCTTATCTCCCGCCCACGGAATTTATCCAGCGCCGGCTGGTTGATGATTTCACGGGTAAGGCGAATCGCATCGCGGAATTCCTGCCAGTCCTGCTCCGTTGACATGTAGTTAAACAGAATCGCCGGATGCTCGCGCGGATCGCGCGATTTTATCTGCACATGACCGCGACTCGGCGAGCGCATCGAGCCGACGTGACACTGAAAACCGTGCTCTTTCACCGCGTTCGAACCGTTATAGTTAATGGCTACCGGCAGGCAATGGTACTGAATATTCGGCCAGCTAAATTCTTTACGGCTGCGAATAAATCCGCCCGCTTCAAAATGGTTACTGGCCCCAACGCCAGTCCCGCCAAACAGCCATTCGGCACCGATCTTTGGCTGGTTCCACCACTGCAGGGCAGGGTAGAGAGAGACCGGCTCTTTACACGCATACTGGAGGTACATCTCCAGGTGATCCTGTAGATTTTCACCGACGCCAGGCAAATGGTGAACCAGCGGAATCGCATGCGCTTTTAACAGCGCGGCATCACCCACGCCGGAGCGTTGCAGGATCTGCGGCGAGGCAATCGCGCCCGCGCACAGCAGCACTTCTTTTCGGGCCGTCGCGCTGACGGGGATGGTGCTGTCGCCTTCGAGCCACTCCACGCCGACCGCTTTTTTACCGTCAAAAATGATGTGGTCGGTCAGGGCATGAGTCACGATAGTGAGGTTCGGGCGCTTTTTCGCCTGATCCAGATAACCCCGGGCGGTGCTGGCGCGACGCCCCTGTGGTGTCACGGTGCGGTCCATCGGGCCAAAGCCTTCCTGCTGATAGCCGTTCAGGTCATCGGTTCGCGGGTAACCCGCCTGGACACCCGCCTCGATCATCGCTGCAAACAGCGGGTTTACCCCCGGTTTTGACGTGGTCACGCTGACCGGGCCATCGCCGCCGTGATAGTCATTGGCACCCACATCGCGGGTTTCCGCTTTGCGGTAATAGGGCAGGCAGTTGAGATAGCTCCAGTGCTCAAGTCCGGGTTCTTCCGCCCAGCGATCGAGATCCAGGGCGTTGCCACGGATGTAGCACATGCCGTTAATCAGCGAGGAACCGCCCAGCCCTTTGCCACGTCCGCACTCCATACGGCGGTAGTTCATGTGCGGTTCAGGTTCGGTCTCATACGCCCAGTTATAGCGCCTTCCCTGCAACGGGAAGGCCAGCGCTGCCGGCATCTGGGTGCGGAAATCTGCACGGTAATCCGGACCGCCTGCTTCCAAAAGCAGAACGGTGGTATTGCTGTCTTCTGTCAGTCGTGTTGCCAGTACATTGCCAGCGGAGCCGGCACCAATAATGATGTAGTCAAAATGCAATGAAACCTCCTGCTTAAAATACAGACTGGAAGGGCGCCATCTCGAGCTGGATGGATTTCACCTGGGTGTAGCTTTGCAGCGTCATTACGCCATTTTCACGCCCGATGCCGGAATGCTTGTAGCCGCCAACCGGCATTTCTGCGGGGGATTCGCCCCAGGTGTTGATCCAGCAGATCCCGGCTTCAAGCTGGTGAATGACGCGATGTGCGCGGTTGAGATCCTGGGTGACGACGCCCGCCGCCAGACCGTAATCGGTGTTGTTGGCGCGGCGAATGACCTCGTCTTCGCTCTCGTAAGTCAGGATCGCCATTACCGGGCCGAAAATTTCTTCGCGTACGATGGTCATCTCATCGTGGCAGTCGGTGAACACCGTAGGAGCAACCCAGGCGCCGTGGTCGAACGCGCTGCCCTTCAGCACATCGCCACCGCAAAGCAGCGTTGCGCCTTCGTTTTTACCGCTTTCGATATAGCGCAGGACATTTTCGCGATGCGGGAAGCTGACCAGCGGGCCAAAATTGGTGGCGGGATCGAATAAATCGCCTGCGCGGATCCGCGCCACGCGAGACAGAATGGTTTGCTCGAACGCGCTTTTCATCCGCGCCGGAATAAACACGCGAGTTCCGTTGGTACAGACCTGGCCCGTGCTGTAGAAATTCGCCATCATCGCAATATCGGCGGCGAGATTAACGTTGGCATCCTCGAAAACGATCAGCGGCGATTTACCGCCCAGTTCCATCGTCACCGCTTTCAGCGAGGAGGCGGCAGAGTTCGCCATCACTTTTTTACCGCTGGCGACGCCGCCGGTGAAGGAGACTTTGGCAATGCCCGGATGCTCGGTCAGATAGTGGCCCGTTTCCGCCCCTTCACCCGGCAGGACATTAAAGACGCCGTCCGGTAAACCGGCTTCGCTGTAGATCTCCGCCAGCTTCAGGGCGGTTAGCGGAGTGACTTCGCTGGGTTTGAAGATCATCGCATTGCCCGCCGCCAGCGCCGGCGCGGATTTCCACAGCGCGATTTGAATCGGGTAGTTCCATGCGCCAATCCCGGCGACGACGCCCAACGGCTCACGTCGGGTGTAAACGAAGGCGGTCTCGCGCAGGGGGATTTGGCTTCCTTCCAGCGCGGGGATCAGCCCGGCGTAGTATTCCAGTACATCTGCGCCGGTCACGATATCGACGCTGGCGGTTTCGCTGAACGGTTTGCCGGTATCCAGCGTTTCCAGCTTCGCCAGTTCGTCATTGCGCTCGCGCAGTATCTCCACCGCCCGACGCAGAATGCGCGAGCGTTCCATGGCGGTCATCGCCGCCCAGATTTTTTGTCCGCGCTGCGCGCTTTTCACCGCGCGGTCGACATCCTCACGGCCTGCGGCCTGTACGGTGGCAAGGACCTCACCACTGGCAGGGTTGATCGTCTCGAAAGTCCGACCGCTGGTGGCGGCCGTATAACCACCATCAATATAAAGCTGTTGTTCTGCCATTCGGGACATGCATTCTCCTCACTGAGTCAGTGGCTTTTTTGTAAGTGCTGACTGATGAAATGGGTGGTCAGCGCCTGGGCGAGACTGAGGTTAAACGGCTTACCGCTTAATGCCGCACGGAGCCACAGCCCGTCTATCAGCGCCGCTAATCCGTAACCCGCCTGTTGCGCCTGTTCACGCGGCAGCTCGCGCTTAAATTCGGCAACAATGTTCGACAGCAGGCGTTTGCTGGCGACCTGTTGCAGTCGGTACAGCATCGGTTGGTGCATGCTGCTGGCCCAGAACGCCAGCCAGGCTTTCATTGCGGCATGACTTATCTGGGTCTCGTCAAAGTTTCCCGCCACGATGGCGCGCAATCGTAGTTCCGCGCGCGCCCCCGGTAGCGCATGGAGTCGATGCAAAACGGCGTGACGCAGCTGGCTGGTGATGTCGCGCATCGTCGCCTCCAGCAATCCATTCTTATCCTTAAAGTAATGGCTAATGATCCCGGTTGAGACCCCGGCGCGACGGGCGATTTGCGCAATCGTCGCATCGTGCATCCCGACTTCATTTATCGCTTCCAGCGTGGCGTCAATCAGCTGCCGCTGCCGTATCGGCTGCATCCCCAGTTTGGGCATTTTGGGACTCCATTCATCAGTTTTGTTTAACCATTAAAGCGGTTTTTGATTGGACGTTCAATATAAAATGTGTCTTAATTGTTGCGAATTTGATTTTTAATAGTTACAAAAAATGTGAGGATACTGGATGTCAGACCTTCCACAGTGCAGAGAAAAGGACAAAATCAATCCGGTGGTTTTCTACACGTCCGCCGGGCTGATTTTGTTGTTTTCCCTGACCACCATCTTTTTTAGCGATTTCTCCGCCGTCTGGATTGGCCGGACGTTGAACTGGGTTTCAAAAACCTTCGGCTGGTACTATTTGCTGGCGGCCACGTTGTACATCGTCTTTGTTGTTTTCATCGCCTGCTCGCGCTTTGGCTCGGTCAAACTCGGGCCGGAGCAGTCGAAACCGGAATTCAGCCTGCTCAGTTGGGCCGCCATGCTGTTCGCCGCCGGGATTGGTATCGACCTGATGTTCTTTTCCGTGGCGGAGCCGGTAACACAATATATGCAGCCGCCGGAAGGCGCGGGGCAGACGATTGAAGCGGCGCGTCAGTCGATGGTCTGGACGTTATTCCACTACGGCCTGACCGGCTGGTCGATGTATGCCCTGATGGGCATGGCGCTGGGATACTTCAGCTATCGCTATAACCTGCCGTTGACTATCCGTTCCGCGCTCTATCCCATCTTTGGTAAACGCATTAACGGGCCGATCGGGCATAGCGTTGATATCGCCGCCGTCATTGGCACCATTTTTGGTATCGCCACGACGCTGGGAATTGGTGTGGTTCAGCTCAACTATGGCCTGAGCGTGTTGTTTGATATTCCGGATTCGATGGCGGCGAAAGCGGCGTTGATTGTGCTGTCGGTGGTGATTGCCACGATTTCGGTCACTTCCGGGGTGGATAAGGGCATCCGCGTGCTTTCAGAGCTTAACGTTCTGCTGGCGCTGGGGCTGATCCTTTTCGTCCTGTTTATGGGCGATACCTCATTCCTGCTCAATGCCCTGGTGCTGAACGTGGGCGACTATGTGAATCGCTTTATGGGCATGACGCTCAACAGCTTTGCCTTCGATCGCCCGGTTGAGTGGATGAATAACTGGACGCTGTTTTTCTGGGCGTGGTGGGTGGCCTGGTCGCCGTTTGTCGGCCTGTTTCTTGCGCGAATCTCGCGTGGGCGTACCATCCGTCAGTTTGTCTTCGGAACGCTGATTATTCCGTTCACCTTTACCCTGCTGTGGCTATCGGTGTTCGGCAACAGCGCGTTGTATGAAATCATTCACGGCGATGCGGGCTTTGCCCAGGAGGCGATGGCGCATCCGGAACGCGGATTCTACAGCCTGCTGGCGCAGTATCCGGCGTTTACCTTCAGCGCGTCGGTGGCCACCATCACGGGCCTGCTGTTTTATGTCACGTCAGCGGATTCCGGCGCGCTGGTGCTGGGGAATTTCACCTCGAAACTGAAGGATATCAACAGTGATGCCCCGTCATGGCTGCGCGTCTTCTGGTCGGTGGCGATCGGTTTGCTGACGCTGGGAATGTTGATGACGAACGGGATTTCAGCCTTGCAGAACACGACGGTGATCATGGGACTGCCGTTCAGCTTTGTCATTTTCTTTATTATGGCGGGATTGTATAAGTCGCTGAAGGTGGAAGATTATCGCCGTGAGAGCGCTAACCGGAATACTGCGCCGCGACCCATGGGCGTGCAGGATCGGTTGAGCTGGAAAAAACGCCTGTCGCGGCTGATGAACTATCCCGGTACGCGCTATACCCGCGAAATGATGGAGAACGTGTGCTTCCCGGCGATGGAAGAGGTGGCGCAGGAGTTAACACTGCGTGGCGCGCATGTCGAACTGAAAAGTCTGCCGCCTGTGGAAGGCGAAAGTCTGGGACACCTCGATTTGCGGGTGCACATGGGCGATGAACGTAACTTTATCTACCAAATCTGGCCGCAGAAATATGCGATACCGGGCTTTACCTATCGCGCGCGCAGCGGGAAATCGACCTATTACCGTCTGGAGACGTTCCTGCTGGAAGGCAGTCAGGGTAATGACCTGATGGACTACAGCAAAGAGCAGGTGATTACCGATATTCTCGACCAGTATGAACGCCATCTGAACTTCATCCATCTGGATCGCGAAGCGCCGGGAAATGGCGTGCTGTTCCCGGGTATGTAGGACTGTCTAAATGTTTTCCGAAAATGAAGTTTAGCTGTGTAAATATACAGTGTCGGGATAGAAGAAGAGTACGATAACGGCGGGTGCCTGATGCTTTCCAGCTTCAGGCCGTTGCTGAGGTCTGGAAAGAAGAAAGCCCCAAGGAGATAGTGCTATCAACCTTGAGGCTACCAATCCAAACCTGAACAATTCGGATGGTAGTCTCTTCTTCGCATGGAGGCAATACATGCTGACGAAATATGCCTTAATGGCAGTCATCGCACTCTGCATTACAGTGCTGGGATTCACACTCCTCGTGCGGGATTCACTCTGTGAGTTCAGCGTCAGGGAGCGTGGTATTGAGTTTAAGGCCGTTCTCGCTTACGAATCGAAGAAGTAGCCGTTATGCGGGGAGCTATCCCCGCATATCCGCTTGTCAGGTCTGGATGAGACGGCACCCGCTTTATCACATCGCCCGCAGTCAGTTACGGCTGCGGGCGAATTTCTGTTTACCAGCAGATAAATCCGCCATCAACGACGAGATCGACGCCGGTACAAAATGAGGCCGCATCACTGGCGAGGAACAGCGCCGGACCGGCCATCTCTTCAACTTTTGCCATTCGCTGGATTGGCGTCTGGCTCTCAAATTCACGCGTCTGATGAACCATTTCAGGGCGGGTGTTCATCGGCGTGGCGGTGTATCCTGGGCTGATTGAGTTCACGCGAATGCCTTTCTCAATCCATTCCATCGCCAGACTCTTCGAGAGATGAATAACCCCCGCTTTCGAGCTGTTGTAATGCGCTTGTTCAAGACCACGGTTAACGATGATTCCGGACATCGAGGCGATGTTGATGATTGAGCCGCCGCCAGATTCCAGCATCAGTTCTGCTTCGGCCTTACAGGAGTTCCATACGCCCGTGAGGTTGATGTCGATAACGCGCTGCCACTGTTCGCTTTCCATTTCCAGCGCCGGATTGGCGTTGGCTATACCGGCGGCATTCACCGCGATATCCAGACGACCAAACCGTTCTTTGGTCAGGGCGACGGCGGCGCGAAGGTCGCTAAGCTGGCGAACATCTCCCGTATAGAGCGCCGCCTGGCCGCCAATCGCGTCGATATGATTAGCCGTCTCTTTCAGTCCGCCGTCTTCGCGCAGATCAAAACAGACGACCCGCGCGCCCGCGCTGGCCAGCGCCCAGGCAATGGTCTGACCGATGCCGCTCCCTGCGCCAGTGACGAAAGCAACGCGTCCTTGCAGGTTAAACAGTTGTTGAGCAAAATCTTTTGCGATCATAGTGATAACTCTCTTCACAAATACCCCGTCGGGTATTACGACATAATCAGGCCACCATCAATGTTGATGGTTTGTCCGGTAAGATAGCGTGCATCGTCAGAAGCGAGGAAGGCGACCAGCCCGGCGACATCTTCTGGTTTACCCGCGCGTTTCATGGGGATGCCTTTAACCCATTCCGCCATCAGTTCACCTTTGTCATAGCGTTTTTCATCGGTGCTGAGGATCTGCCCCCATACGCGGTCGTTGTAATCCCACATTTCGCTTTCGATGATCCCCGGACAGAAGGCGTTGACGGTAATGTTCCACGGTGCCAGTTCATGCGCCAGGCTTTGCGTGATGCCAATCACGCCCATTTTGCTTGCGGCGTAGTGCGGGGTATAGATAAAGCCCTGACGTCCCTGGCCGGAAGAGGTATTAATCAGGCAGCCGTGATTCTGTTTAACCATATATTTCGCCGCTTCCCGACAACAGAGCCATACGCCTGTGGTATTGACGGCGAGGGTTTTCTCAAAATCCGCTTTCGGCATTCGGTCAAAGTAATCGATGGTGATCACGCCCGCGTTCTGGATGGAGACATCAATCGAGCCAAAGCGCGCAGCCGCCTGCTCATACAATGCCTGTACCTGCTCTTCGTTAGTGACATCAACCTGTAGCGATAAAATGTCAGCCTGGTAACGCTGGCGCAGCTGTTCTGCCGTTTCGTGAACGCGCTCAGCGTTGGAGACCATCACCAGGTTCGCGCCGTCCCGGGCGAAACGTTCGGCGATGCCTGCGCCAATCCCCCGGCATGCACCGGTGATGACGACCGTCTTACCATGAAAATCACGTTGCATATTTCTTTCCCCTGTATAAGCCGGACAGTCGATGCCCGGCGCAGTGATGCTACTTAACTGGATACGGTATTTGCCGAGGGTGCAGTCGCCTGTTTCTCTTCATGGCGACGCATCAGAATGACTTTGTTCTGTAGCTTTTGCTGGAACTGGTCAACAACCACGGCGGTGACAATAACGACGCCCTTAATGACCATTTGCCAGAAATCGCTGACGCCCATCATCACCATGCCATCGGCCAGAAAGACGATGACGAAGGCCCCGATGATGGATCCGGATACCCGTCCGCGACCGCCGGCGAGTGCGGTTCCACCCAGAACGGTGGCCCCGATGGCGTCCATCTCAAACATGTTGCCGGTCATCGGGTGCGACGTTTGTAACTGAGACGCGACAATCAGCCCAACAAAGGCGGCGCACAACCCGGAGAAGGCGTAGACGAAAATTTTCGCTTTGACGATAGGCACGCCGGCGAGTCGCGCGGCGGATTCGTTACCGCCAATCGCGTAGATATAGCGACCGAGCGGGGTTTTGGTGGTTATCCAGTAGCCCAGGACCAGGAAGGCGATCATCAGCCAGATGGGCAGGTAAATCCCGAGCAGCGTGCCGGAGCCCAGGGTGGCAAAACCGGTATTGCCCAGCGCCTCCATACCGTTAAGGTTGGGGTAGGTGCTGCCGTCGTTAAACAGCAGGGCAGAGCCCCTGGCAACGTACATCATGCCGAGGGTACAGATGAAAGGCGCAACGCCAAAGCGGGTGATGACCGCGCCATTGACGAATCCAACGAGAACGCCAAAGATGGCGACGCAGAGGATAACTTCCGGCACGTTGAAGAAGATGATGTTCCCGCCCCAGATGGGCAAACCATTGGTGAGTAACGCGCCCGCCACCATGCCGCAGATGCCGGCAACGGCGCCGACCGACAGGTCAATGCCGCCAGTCAGGATAACCAGCGTCATCCCAATCGCCAGTAAGCCGGTAATGGCAACGTGCTGGGTCATAATCAGCAGGTTAGATGTGGTCAGGAAATTCGGTACCATCACGCTGAAGAATGCGATGACCAGCAGCAGAGCGATAAACGTTCTGGCCTTCAGCAGGTACATGTAAATCATATATTTCTGGTTCATGATGGATTCCAGCCTGATTAATCTTGCGGTGTAGAAGCCGCGATCAACTTCTCGCGGGTGACTGCATGACGGGGGACATCAGCGGTGATCCGGCCATCAGCCATCACCAGAATGCGGTCCGCCAGCGCCATCACTTCGTCCAGCTCTGATGAAGAGAACATCACTGCCAGCCCTTGTTGCGCCATTTTGCCGATAAGGTGATACACATCCGTTTTCGCCCCCACGTCGATGCCGCGGGTCGGCTCATCAAGGAACACCACCTGCGGCTGCGTCATTAACGCTTTACCCAGCACCACCTTTTGCTGGTTTCCACCGCTGAGTGAGGTGATGGGCAGTTCGGGATCGCTCACTTTGATGGCAAGTTGCTGAATCATCTCCTTCACGCTGTCCTGTTCTTTGTGCGGGTTCAGCCATTTCCAGGCCCGGCGAAAACCCTGCAGGCTGAGGTCAGAGAGCGTCATATTGGACTGAATCGACATCATCTGAACGACGCCTTCGCCCTGTCTGTCTTCCGGCACCAGCGCCAGCCCTTTTTTTAGTCGTGACTGAAAGTGGGCGTTATCGATGCACTCGCCGTTGAGTTGAACGCTGCCGCTCTGGCAGGGCATCAGGCCCACCAGACCTTTGAACAGTTCGGTACGTCCGGCGCCCAGCAGACCGTAGATCCCAATCACCTCGCCTTTATTCAGGCTAAACGACACGTCATTGAGCTTATAGCCGCCGCTGGAATGGAGCGCTGTCAGTCCCTGCACCGCGAGAACCGTGTCGCCTTGCGGGGCCGGTTGATAATCGAAGTGTTTTTTCTTATCACCCACCATCTGTTCGATGATCCACGGAATGCTGGCATCGCTGACCGGACGCTCGCTAATAAAACGGCCGTCGCGGAAAATGGTGATGTAGTCACCAATTTCCATGAGTTCTTCCAGGCGATGGGAAATATAGATAATGGTGACGCCGCGGCGCTTGAGCTGTTCAATCACGTTGAACAGGATTTTGACTTCAGACTGGCTCAGCGCGGAGGTCGGTTCATCCATGATTAAGACGCGCGTATCTTTCGAGAGCGCGCGGGCAATCTCGACCAGTTGCTGATGGCCGATCCCCAGTTCTTCTAAGGGTGTATACGGATCAACATCCAGTTCCAGTCGCTTGAGCAGGCTTTGCGCCAGCGCGTACTGATATTTTTCATTAATTTTCCCTTTCTGAAAAAACTCATTAGCCATGAAAATATTGTCCATGACATTCATATTCGGGAATAAATTCAACTCCTGAAAAATAATACTGATACCCAATTTTTCGGCCTGATGCGTCGAATTCATCGAAACAGGGGTACCATCCAGAAAAATTTGACCGGAGGATGGGGTTTCGACACCAGCAAGCATTTTCATCATGGTGGATTTACCCGCACCATTTTCTCCGATCAGAACATTCACTTTATTCCGATATACCCGATAATTGACGTTATCTAATGCCACCACGCCAGGATAGACACGAGACAGGCTATGGGTTTCGATAATCACTTCCGATTCGGCGGGCTGGGGAGCGACGATATCTTGCTGTTGCATGTTATTGTCCTCCTGCCGGTTCAATTTTTGCGGGCGTAATATCAGGGATCGTCTGAGGAATATCCCAGGCAGAAAATACGCCATACACTTGCGTGGGTTCGCCGGTTTTAAGTTGGGTTGCCTGAATCATTTTTATCGCCTGGTCGTTAATGGCGCGGCCATACTCGCCAAATAAGACCTGGTCGTTAAAATCACCATAAGTCGCGCCTTTATAGGCGTCACGTAATTGTGTGCCGCGTAGCGTTGGACCAATCTGAACAATAATATTGCTACCGCTTTTATCCGCGACGGTCATTTTCCCGCTGCGGGAGGCGGTATCGATCGTGCCAATTTTGCCTTCGACTTTGACGTAAAAGATGCAGGGGTTCTCTTCCTGAGCGCGATAGCCCAGCTTTTTACAGGCACTATCGAAATCCTTCTCGGCCTGTAAAGCAGCCATTAAATCTGCCACCGGACGAGCCTGCCCAACAATTTGCGGCACAATTTTGTTTTGCCACGTTTGGTCTATATTGGACATATGGGGATTAGGCGGAGATTTGAGATCCGCAAGCTCCTGCTGCGAGACAATGCGGCATCCCCCTACGGTCAATACGACCAGCGCCAGCCAGGCTTTTTTAGACATAATGTTCTCCTCTGCGCCTCCTAAGAGGCGCAACTACCCGAGATCAGGACTTGATATTGAAATCCTGTACTTTATCTGCGTTATCTTTGGTGATGAGAATGCCGCGGAACATGACGCGCTGTTTCTCTGGTTTCACCCCTTTTTGCAGGTAGTTATCCAGATCGGTCACGCCTTGTGCGGCGATAGCCTGAGCCTGCAGCATGACGGTGGCCTGCAATGTACCGGCTTTCACCGCATCGCGTTCATCGTTGCTGCCGTCAATGCCGACGACCACAACGTCATTGCGATTTGCGGCTTTCAACGCGGCGATTGCGCCCAGCGCAACAGGACCGTTACCGCAGATGACGCCTTTCACATCCGGGTGGGCTTGCAGAATGCTGTCCATGATTCGCTTACCGTCGATAAGCGTGCCTTTCGCATCCTGTTTGGCGACGCTGACCATATCCGGGAACTGGTCAATAACCTGGTGGAAAGATTTCGAACGGGTAACACAGTTATTATCGGCGAGGTTACAGGTCAGCTCGGCGTATTTCCCTTTTTCCCCCATTTTCTCAACGAAAACGTTGGCAACTTCAGAACCTGCCTGGAAGTTATTATGGGTAATTTGCACTAGCGCCACATCATCAACGGGAATTTCGCGGTTGATTAATATGACGGGAATACCGGCTTTTTTCGCTTTTTCAATGGCTGCAACACTGGCCGTTGAATCCGCATTATCCAGAACGATGCCCTGAACTTTTTTGCCGATAGCGGTATCAATCAATTCATTTTGTTTTTTTACATCTTCGCTGTGCGACAAAATTGTGGTTTTGTAGCCTAACTCCTGAGCTTTTTCACTGGCGCCTTTGGCTTCCGACGCGTAATACGGATTATCCAGTGAATTCACCATAATCATAATTGTCCCTTTCTCTGCAGCATGGGCAGTAAAAGACAAAGCGGTCAGGGTTGCAGCGGTTAACAGCGTTAAACGTAATTTCATGACAATGTTCTCTCTGTGTTGTTATTGTCGGGTACGGTGAAACAACGTAAAGCATGAATTCTTATAAAGCAGGGCTAATGGTCCGGAGTTCTCCTTCTGTTAATGAGTCGGGGTGTCACGCATCTTCCCTGGTGAGGCGTCAGGCGGACGGGGCCGGTTTCCATAGTGTTCTGTTCACCGCATTACGCCACTCCTGCCATCTTTTTTGCAGGCGATGATGGCGGGCCATATCGGGCTGAAATGCGCTGTGTACGGTTAAAAAGGCTTTTAAATCAGTGAGCGAGCCAGGGTGGAGCGCTTTGCGTGCCAGTAACGCGGCGCCAATGGCCGACAGTTCAGGCACATCGCTGCGCATCACCGGACAACCCAGCAGGTCTGCCTGGTACTGCATTAACCAGTCATTCTTTGTCGGGCCGCCGTCAACCATCAGCGCCGACAAACTGAAGTCTTCATGTTGCTGCATGGCGACCACGACATCGGCGATTTGATAGGTAATCGACTCAAGGGCCGCGCGGATCAGATGGGCTCGTTTGACGCCGCGACTCAGTCCGCAGATCACGCCGCGCGCGCTGTCATCCCACCAGGGGGCGCCGAGCCCGGTTAATGCCGGGACGAAGTACACGCCCAGGGTTGACTCAACGGAGGCGGGGAGCGTATTCAGTTCATGAGCCAGTTCGGCGTCAGAAAGTTCGCTCAGGCCGGTGCTATCTGCCATCCACGCCACCGCATCGCCGGTGTGCGGAATATTGCCTTCCAGGCCGTAAATGATGTTCTCACCATCGTGCCAGGCAATGGTGGTCGCCAGCGCGCCAATATCGCACTGGGCAGAAGTCACCGGCGCCATTACGGAGGATCCGGTGCCGTAAGTGGCCTTGACGCACCCCATCTCGCCGAGGGCATGACCAAACAGCGCGGCGTGCGAGTCACCGACCATCGACATCACCGGGATACCATCCGGAATGCCGTTCAGGCCACGGGTATAACCAAATAATCCACTGGAGGGTTTAATTTCCGGTAGCGCGGCGCGAGGGATGTGGAACAGTTCCAGCATAGTGTCATCCCACTGCCCGGTGTGCAGATTGAGCAACTGGGTGCGGGCCGCGTTAGAGTAGTCGCAGCTGAAGGCCTCGCCGCCGGTTAAATTCCACAGCAGCCAGCTGTCGATAGTGCCCAGACAGATTTTCCCCTGGGCCGCAAGCTGCGGGCCATCCGCTACCGACTCCAGCAGCCAGCGCATTTTTGAGGCGGAAAAAAGCGGCGCAATTGGCAGGCCGGTGGTGGTCTTGATCAGGTGTTCTTTGTGCTCGTGACGCAATTCTTCGCAGTACGCCGCACTGCGTGTGCACTGCCAGGTGATGGCGGAATTCAGCGGTTTACCCGTCTGGCGATACCAGCCAATGGCGGTTTCACGTTGATTACTGATAGCCAGGGCCACGACGTTGTCGGCGCCGACGTGACTTATTGCTTTCGCAATCACATCGAGCGATGCATCAATCAATACCTCGCCGGATTGTTCAACCCAGCCTTCACGCGGAGTCTGAATGGCCAGCGGTTGAGAAAATTTGGCGACCACCACGCCCTGAGCGTCCAGGGCGACCGCTTTGGCGTTGGTGGTACCTTCATCCAGCGCAATGATGAACTCTTTCTTTGCTGCACACATAGATTGATTATCTCCTGAGTCACATTGCGTCCCGGCGTTAAAGGGAAAAGGGCCTCCCTCACTGTCGCGTCATTACTTAATCAGGCTTGATTGTGACATCGTGTATTTTTACTGTCTGAATATATATTCGATGCTGATTATTTATTTAATACCTTAGCCAGAATCTTTCAGTTGGGCTATAGAAAAAATCATCAATTGTGCTGAGAATCACACTTACACAGCGGGAAGAATATCAGGTTCACGCGATAGTAGCGCGGAGGTGAATCCTTTCAGTTTGTTGAAATATAGGGATTTTTATACGGTCTTTGCGGCGAACTCTTTTTTCGCAAAGACCGAATATGTGGGAGGGATCAGGCTGTTACTAACATCCGCGCGGTAGGATAATCGGTGATCAATACGTCGATATAGCCCCCGTTCAGCGCTCCTTTGATGGCAGCAACTTTGTCAGTTCCTCCCGCCAACGCCACGACATTGGGGCATTTTTTGACTTTATCTAGCGCCATGCCAATGACCGGATCTTCATCATCCTGTAAGACCGGCTGACCGTTTTTGTCGTAGTAGTGCAGGCAGATATCTCCTACGGCACCGCGATCGGCCAGTACCTGTAACATATCTTCGTGGTAGTAGTTACCCGACGTTTTAAGCAACTGGGACGGTTCCAGGATCCCCACCCCCACGATGGCGATATCGACATTATCGAAACGCGAGATCACCTCGGCGACATCCTTGCTGGCGATAAGCCGATTTTTCTCCTCAACCGATCCCTCAATGCTTTGCGAAGGGAGCAGCCAGGCCTCGCAGTTAAGATGTTGCGCCAGCGTCTGGGTTAAAATGGTGGCCTGCACATTGCCGTTTGGCCCGACGCCGCCGAGTAGCTGGATAACGCCGCCGGCTTTCAGATTCTGGGTATGCACTTCGTCAACCATTGCCCGGATGGTTGAACTCCATGAGGAGACGCCCACCAGATCTTTGGGCCGCAGGCGGGTTTCAAGATAATGGGCGGCGGCGGAACCGATGGCGCGTTTGATACTGTGGTCGGTGGCATCGTCTTCGGTATCCACCACGATCGCCTGTTTGAGTCCGTAACGATCTTCGATCCCTTTCTCAAGATTCAGGAAGATATTTGAGGGCTGTACGACGCTGATTTTTACCACCCCTTCTTTCTGACAGCGGGTAATGGCTCGGGAGATAAACGACTGAGAAAGCGAGAGAAGCTGAGCGATATCGGACTGTTTACGTCCTTCAAGATAGTAAAGGGTGGCGATTTTAACCAATAGCCGTTGTTCGTCCTGCTTAGCCATATATTTCCCCGAAAATCATTTACGTACAGCCATTATCTTAGAAACTTTTATCATACGCGAAAACAAAAGCCAGGTAAGTGTGATAAAGCTCTAACTTTAACCAATCCTCAAAAACAGGGATGGACAAATACGGAAATGTGGTTGCATAATTGAATAAAGAATCATTTGTGAATATATATTCATAGTGATTTCAGGTCAACTGATTATTCCCGACGTCAATGTGGTCGCGGTGAGGAGGCAGAATGTTCCTGAGTAAGAGACCGTGGCGTAAGCCGTGTGATGCGAAGCAAAGGGATTTCTGGTTTTTTTAGTCCCTGATGGAATAAATATTCCATATTGAAAATAAATTCAGAGGTGTTAAATGAATCCCTGGCACTATGATATCCAGACTCTTGAGCGCACAGCGCGAGCGGTGCGCCGTCACATCGTCAAATTAAACGCCTACAGCCCGGCAGGAGGGCATACCGGTGCGGACCTGTCTCAGGTTGAACTGCTCACCGCACTCTATTTCCGCATTTTGAATGTCGCCCCGGATCGCATCGACGATGAGGAGCGTGACATCTACATTCAGTCCAAAGGCCACGCGGTAGGCTGCTACTACTGTGTTCTGGCGGAGGCGGGGTTTTTCCCTGTTGACTGGCTGAGCACATACCAACATGCCAATTCTCATCTTCCGGGCCATCCGGTGCGCCAGAAAACGCCAGGTATTGAACTGAACACCGGCGCGCTGGGTCACGGTTTGCCTGTCGCGGTGGGGCTGGCGCTGGCGGCGAAGAAAAGCAACAGTGCCCGTCGTATCTTCTTAATTACCGGCGATGGTGAGCTGGCAGAAGGTAGCAACTGGGAAGCTGCGCTAGCAGCGGCGCATTATGGACTGGATAACCTGGTGATCATCAATGACAAGAACAATCTCCAGTTGGCCGGACCCACGCGTGAAATCATGAACACCGATCCGCTTGCGGATAAATGGCGTGCCTTCGGCATGCAGGTCACTGAATGCCAGGGAAATGATATGGCGTCGGTCGTCAGTACGCTGGAAGGCCTGAAGCAGGAAGGGAAACCAAACGTCGTGATTGCCAATACCACAAAAGGCGCAGGTATCTCGTTTATCCAGGGGCGTCCTGAGTGGCACCACCGGGTGCCGAAAGGTGAAGAGATTGAACTGGCTCTGGAGGAGTTGAAAGATGAGTAATGCAGAACACCTCGCGAACGTCATGGTTCAGGCGTTTATCGATGCGGTAGAAAATGGCGTTGATCTGGTGCCGGTCGTCGCTGACTCAACATCCACCGCGAAAATAGGCCCCTTCATTAAGCAGTTCCCGGACAGGCTGGTCAACGTGGGGATTGCCGAACAAAGCATGGTCGGGACGGCGGCAGGGCTTGCGCTCGGCGGAAAGGTTGCGGTCACCTGTAACGCGGCGCCATTCCTGATTTCCCGCGCGAATGAGCAAATCAAAGTTGACGTTTGCTACAACAATACCAACGTGAAGCTGTTTGGTCTGAATGCGGGGGCCAGCTATGGTCCGCTGGCGAGCACGCACCACGCGATTGACGATATCGCCATTATGCGTGGATTTGGCAATATCCAGATCTTCGCCCCCTCTTCACCGCGAGAGTGTCGACAGATAATCGACTATGCCCTTGGCTACAAGGGGCCGGTGTACATTCGCATGGACGGAAAAGCGCTCCCTGAACTGCATGACGAGAGCTATCGTTTTGTGCCGGGTGCCGTAGTGACCTTGCGTGAAGGCGACTCGCTGGCGCTGGTGGCGACAGGTTCTACCGTCCACGAAATTGTTGATGCGGCCGCGTTGTTAGCCGATTCCGGTATTCAGGCGACGGTGGTAAGCGTACCGTCCATTCGTCCATGTGATACCCAGGCATTGTTAGCGGCAGTGAAAGGCTGTAAAGCGGTGATCACCGTTGAAGAGCATAATATCAACGGTGGACTGGGAAGCCTGGTGGCGGAAGTCCTGGCCGAAGCAGGCACTGGCGCGGTTCTGAAGCGCTTAGGGATCCCGGATGGTGAATACGCGGCGGCGGCTGACCGCGGCTGGATGCGCCAGCACCACGGTTTTGATGCACAGTCGATTGCGGCCCAGGCGCGGGAAATGCTTTGAAGGTTAACGCGTTGCTACGGTAACGACATGGCTATCGGAAGCGAGCCACTGTACACGCCAGATCTGGTCGAACGCCCGTAATCTCATCTGGTCATGTTGAACGTCCAGAATGCGATAGTGCATGAATCCGCAGCCTGTCTGCGATAGCCCCTGGGTTGCCTTAAAGGCGCTCTCTTTGGCGGAAAACGCCAGCGTGAGCGCCTGTTCAAAAGGTAATCCGCTCTCTGCAAGTCGTGCTTTTTCTGCCTCCGAGACGATACTGTTTGCCAGTTCTGCCGCTATCTGCGTCGTAAATACTTCCTCTCTATCCACCCCGACAGGCTGGCGGGAAACCACCGCCAGTGCGGTAGTCGCGCAGTGGCTGATGCTGCCAAACAGACCTTGCGGCCATAACGGCTGCCGTTGTTCGCCCATTCCCGGCACGTTTTTATGCCCCAACTCGCGTAGCGCATGGACGGCGGCAATACGACCAGCCAGGTGTTCGGCTTTCCGCTTACGCCCGGCATGTGCCAGTTGCGCATAATGAGGAAGCCACAGCAGATCGTGCTCGTGGAAGGTGTCCGGTTCGAAGGTCACACAATGCAACGTGTGGTAAGCCAGAGTGAGAAGGGAGTGAGTTGTCTGCATCGCGTCATTAAAACCAAAACCCCTCCTCCGGGTGGAGGAGGGGAGTGGACATCAGAAGTGCGTGTTAACGCTCATGTACCACGTACGGCCCGGTTCGTTATAGGTGTACGCACCCGCGCCACGCATATAAGAAACATCCGTTGTACTGCCGGTAGTCTGCGCATTGCCTTCACGCCATAGACGTTTATCGAAGACGTTATCCACGCCGCCGGTCAGGCTGACATTTTTGGTCACGTCCCAGGTCGCGCTCAGACCCACGATGCTGTACGGACTGATGGATTGTTTATCCGAGCCTGTCACCGGTTTACCCTGGTAATCGTATTTCTTCGGCTCTTGTTTGCCATACCAGGTAAAGGTGGATTGCAGAGAAACGTCCTGATGTACCTGCCAGCTCAGCGTTGAGTTCAGCGTGTACTCCGGAATAATCGACAGGCGTTCGCCGGTCTCTTTGTTTTTGCTCTGCAGCATGTAGGTGATGTTGTTGGTCCAGTTAACGGTGCTGCTTACCGGTACGTTCAGCGTCCCTTCCAGCCCTTCGACTACCGCTTTAGGCACGTTCTCCCACTGATAGATATCGGTGTAGGTGGTTTTGCCTTTGTTGGTAATCGATGTGCGGTCCATGGGTACCGTACCGGCTTCAATCTTGTTGCGATAATCGTTACGGAACCAGGTCACACCCGCCAGCCAGCCATCACGTTTGAATTCAAGACCAATCTCTTTGTTGACGCTGGTTTCCGCTTTCAGATCGTCGTTACCCATCATGTAGCAGCCGATGCCGGTTGCGGCGCCCGTGGCGTAACAGCCCTGGCCTTTACTGTACAGAATGTAGTTTGGGTTGGTCTGATACAGGCTTGGCGCTTTGTAAGCCCGCGCGATGCCCATCTTCAGGGTGAAATCATCGCCCAGCCCCTGTGACAGGTTTAGCGATGGACTCCAGTTGTCGCCCACGATGCTGTGGTGATCGAAACGCAGACCCGGCGTCAGCATGGTGCTGTCGGTCAGCTCCATGTTGTTCTCAGCAAACAGCGAGAAAATTTCCGCTTTCGAATACGGGCTGCGGTCGGTGCTGCTGGAGCCCGGAATTTCACCGCCCATAAAGGTTTGCGAATTGGAGAGCATATCCTTCATGCGCTGCTGGGTCCATTCGGTGCCCAGCGTCAGGTTCTGATTAACCAGGAAATCGAACGGCAGGCTGACTTCACTGTGCAGCGTGACGTCGTTCAGGTCGGCATCAACATATTTCTGTGACGCTTTCGGGTCGAAGATCCCTTCAGTTCCCCCCGCGAGGCCTTCCGGCGTACGGGAGTTGCGCGTGTGTTCGTACTGAACCCAGTTGGTGGTGGTGACGCCGTTATCCCAACCGCCGTTCCAGGTCAGAGAGTAGTTCTGGCGGTAGAGACGGTTGGTCTCTTCGCCATAGTTATCTTTCACCAGTTGGTTGGTGTTGGTGTTCTGCGTGTCCCCGGCGTACAGGTTACCCTGACGGCTGTAACCGGCTTCCAGTTCAATCGACTGCATCGGTGCGAAGTCCCAGCGCACCACGCCGTTAATGTCTTTATTGATGACGCCTTCACGACCGGCTGGCAGCGTGTCGGAATAGGTGCCGGTACGTTCAGACTGGTGACCCTGGTTGATGTTACGCGCATCGGCCTGTGTTTTATCCAGATTACCGAACAGGCGGAAGCTGAAATCCCCGCCCAGCGGGCCATTGAGGGTAAAGTTAGTGCGTTTGGTCGCCCCTTCCTCTTTGTGTTCCGGCGCGTTGAAATAGGTGTTCCAGGAACCGTGCCACTCGTTACTGCCTTTTTTAGTGATGATATTCACCACGCCACCGGCGGCACCGTTACCGTAACGCGCGGCGGCAGGCCCGCGCAGGACTTCAATGCGTTCGATCATCTCGGGGGGGACCCACGAAGTATCGCCACGGGTATCACGCTCGCCGCGCCAGCCGAGACGCACGGAATTACGGCTGGTCACCGGTTTACCGTCGATCAGAATCAGGGTGTTTTCGGGTCCCATACCGCGAATATCAATCTGACGGTTGTTGCCGCGCTGACCGCTGGTTGAGTTACCGGTCAGGTTTACGCCAGGCATGGTACGGATGATTTCAGAGACGTCGCGAGCGGGAGGGTTTTTGCGAATTTCATCTGCGGTGATAGTCGACACGCCGGGGGCCTGCAAGTTCTGCTGGGCGGCGGTGACCACGATGGTATCTTCATGAGAGACCGCGGTGCTATCTGTTGTTTCTTCTGCCATCGCAGGCAGCGCTACCCCGTAAATCCCTAAGTTGACCAATAAGGCCAGGGAATGAATCTTCTTGTTCATTGTATTTCCTGCTTTTCTTTAGCCACGTGTACCAGACGCCTGAGATCGGTATCCGGCCCGATGTCGCCCGCCTCTGCGAAAACCCTCCATTCCAGAAAAGCCCGCAGCGCGGTTGGTTAAAAACTGTTCGCGCTTCCCACAGCGCGTCAATACGCTATTGCAAATGCAAATAGTTATCAATAATATTATCAATATATTTCATCTATTAATAAAAAAATTCACAGTAAACATGGGGTTATGACGGTGACGGCGTTAACGGTAGGCAGTGAGGCCTGGTGGCAGTCAAAAAACGGTCCGCAATGGGCGCGTGAAGCAGACGGAAATTACCGGGTGACCTTCTGGTGGCGCGACCCGCAGGGGAGTGAATTTCACTCAGCCATTCAGCGAGTCTGGGTGTATATCACCGGCGTTACCGACCATCACCAGAATGTCTTTCCTCAGACGATGCAGCGCGTTGCCGGAACGGATGTCTGGCAGTGGCAGACCGTTTTAAGCGCCAACTGGCGCGGTAGCTACTGCTTTATTCCTTCTACGCGGGACGATACGTTTGCGTCGCTGAAGGCGGATGAAGCGCTGGATCGCACGGCGTTACGCGAAGGCTGGCGACAGCTGTTACCGCAGGCGATTGCCGATCCGCTTAATCCTGTTAGCTGGAAAGGCGGGCGAGGGCACGCTGTTTCGGCGCTCGAGATGCCGCAGGCCCCTGCGCAACCGGGCTGGGACTACCCGCAAACGCCTGCGTCATCGCCGGTGGTTCTGCACTGGAACAGCGCGCGCCTGGGTAATACGCGCCGGGTGTGGGTCTTTACGACGGGCGATGCGCAACCAGGCGAACGCCCTCTGGCGGTTCTTCTCGACGGGCAATTCTGGGCGCAGAGTATGCCCGTCTGGCCCGCGCTCACTTCACTTACCCGGCGTGGTCAACTTCCACCGGCGGTGTATCTGCTTATTGATGCCATTGATACCGCGCACCGCGGTCGTGAACTGCCCTGCAATGCGGATTTCTGGCTGGCGGTTCAACACGAGTTATTGCCGCAGGTCCGGGCCATCGCGCCGTTCAGCGATCGTCCGGAACGCACGATCGTTGCGGGGCAAAGCTTCGGTGGCCTGTCATCGCTGTTTGCCGGGCTGCACTGGCCGGAACGCTTTGGCTGCGTGCTCAGCCAGTCCGGCTCTTACTGGTGGCCCCATCGCGGTGGCCACCAGGACGGACTGATTATTGAACAGCTTAACGCCGGCACGCTGTCCGCGCAGGGACTGCGGATTGTCCTCGAAGCGGGAGTCCGTGAACCGGTTATCTTCCGGGCAAATCAGGCGCTTTACGCGCAACTACAGACGACACAGCAGTCGGTTTTCTGGCGTCAGGTTGACGGCGGACATGATGCGCTTTGCTGGCGTGGCGGTCTGATGCAGGGGTTAATTGACCTCTGGAAGCCGCTGCTCTGAGCGAGCGATTTTCCACGACAGGAGTTGAGTATGGAATTCAGTAATCCCTTCGATAATCCGCAGGGACAGTTCTACATTCTGCAAAATTCGCAGCAGCAGTTTAGCCTCTGGCCACAGCACTGCGCATTACCTGCCGGCTGGCAGGTGGCGTGCGAACCGCAGTCTCAGGAAGCTTGCGAGCAGTGGCTGGCGCGTCACTGGACCACGTTAATTCCCGGCCATTATGCCGTTTCTCAGGAGGCGCAATGAGCCCACGTTTACCGCTTGTCGCCGCACAGCCTGGCATCTGGATGGCCGAAAAACTCTCCACATTACCTTCCGCCTGGAGCGTCGCACACTATGTGGCATTAACTGGCGAACTGGATGCGCAGATGCTGGCGCGCGCGGTGGCCGCTGGCATGCAGCAGGCCGATACGTTACGGATGCGTTTTACCGAGGATAACGGCGACGTCTGGCAATGGGTGGATGAATCTTTTACGTTTGCCGAACCGCTGATTCTCGATCTCCGCACTGCAGCGAACCCACATGACGCCGCGCTGGCGCTGATGCAGGCCGATCTCCAGCAAAATCTGCGCGTCGACGGCGGTAAGCCGCTGGCGCATCATCAATTGATTCAGGTCGGCGATCGCCAGTGGTACTGGTATCAGCGCTATCATCATTTACTGGTTGATGGCTTCAGTTTTCCGGCGATTACCCGCCAAATTACCGCAATTTACAGCGCATGGCGTCGGGGTGAAGCGACGCCTGATTCCCCCTTCACGCCGTTTGCCGAGGTCGTGGAAGAGTATCAGCAGTATCGCCAGAGTGAAGCCTGGCAGCGTGACGCCGCGTTCTGGGCCGAGCAGCGTAAACAGCTTCCGCCACCGGCATCGCTTTCACCGACTCCGCTGCCCGGGCGTGCGGCAACGTCAGAAATTTACCGTATGAAGCTGAATGCGCCACAAGGCGCGTTTCGCCACCTGGCAGCGCAACTGCCTGACGTACAGCGAACCGATCTGGCGCTGGCGCTGGTAGCGCTCTGGCTGGGACGCCTGTGCAGCCGGATGGAGTATGCGGCAGGCTTTATCTTTATGCGCCGCATGGGATCGGCAGCGCTGACTGCCACCGGACCGGTACTCAACGTGTTACCGCTGGGCGTGCGTATAGATGCCGGAGAAAGTCTGGCGGAACTGGCAAAACGACTGTCCGAGCAGCTTAAGAAAATGCGCCGTCATCAACGTTATGATGCAGAGCAAATCGTCCGCGACAGCGGACGGGCTGCGGGGGAAGAACCGCTGTTTGGCCCGGTGCTTAACGTCAAAGTATTCGACTATCAGTTGGACATGCCGGGTGTTTCAGCGCAAACCCATACGCTGGCGACGGGGCCGGTGAACGATCTGGAACTGGCACTGTTCCCGGATGAAGAGGGGGGCCTGAGCATTGAGCTTCTCGCCAACCAGCAACGTTATGATGAAGCGACGCTCAAACAGCATGCATCACGTCTGATGGCGCTAATCGAACAGTTTGCCGCCAACCCTGCTCTGTGCTGCGGTGATGCCGATCTGCTGCTTCCGGCTGAATATCAGCAGATTGCGCAGGTTAATGCCACGGCGGTTGATATCCCTTCCACGACGCTGAGTGCGCTGGTAGCGGAACAGGCGAGCAGAACGCCGGACGCTCCCGCGCTGGCGGATGCCCGCTATCAGTTCAGCTACCGCGAAATGCGCGAACAGGTGGTGGCGCTCGCCGGTGTGCTGCGCGAACGCGGTGTGCAACCGGGCGACAGCGTCGCGGTGGCCTTACCGCGTTCCGTATTTCTGACGCTGGCGCTGCACGGGATTGTTGAAGCCGGCGCGGCCTGGTTACCGTTAGACACCGGTTATCCGGACGATCGTCTACGGATGATGCTGGAAGACGCGCAGCCGAAGCTGCTGATCGCCACGGCGGAACAGCTATCGCGCTTTAGCGACATTCCGGGACTGGAAAGCCTCTGCTATAACGAACCGCTGGCGGCAGGCGATAGCGCGCCGCTGGGGTTATCGCAACCGCAGCATACGGCGTACATTATCTTTACCTCTGGTTCAACGGGCAGACCGAAAGGGGTGATGGTCGGGCAAACCGCCATCGTTAACCGTCTGCTGTGGATGCAAAACCAGTACGGGCTGACGGCGAAGGACGTGGTAGCGCAGAAAACGCCATGCAGCTTTGACGTCTCGGTGTGGGAATTCTTCTGGCCGTTTATTGCCGGGGCGAAGCTGGTGATGGCTGAGCCGGAAGCACACCGCGATCCGCTTGCCATGCAGCGTTTCTTTGCCCACTACGGGGTAACGACGACCCACTTTGTGCCGTCGATGCTGGCGGCATTCGTCGCCTCGTTGACGCCAGAGAGCGCCGGTGAAAGCTGTGCAACGTTAAAGCATGTCTTTTGCAGCGGCGAAGCCTTACCCGCCGATTTATGCCGTGAGTGGGAGCAACTGACGCATGCCCCGCTGCATAATCTGTATGGTCCAACGGAGGCGGCGGTTGATGTCAGCTGGTATCCAGCCTGGGGCGATGAACTGGCAAAGGTCACCGGCAGTAGCGTACCGATTGGCTTCCCGGTGTGGAATACCGGACTGCGGATCCTGGATGCGATGATGCATCCGGTCCCCATCGGTGTAGCGGGCGATCTCTACCTGACCGGTATCCAACTCGCTCAGGGTTACCTTGGCAGACCGGACCTCACGGCGAGTCGCTTTATCGCCGATCCGTTTGCGCCAGGAGAGCGGATGTACCGCACCGGAGACGTTGCGCGCTGGCTGGAAAACGGGGCGGTGGAGTATCTGGGACGCAGTGACGATCAGCTTAAGATCCGCGGTCAGCGTATCGAACTGGGCGAGATCGATCGTGTCATGCAGGCATTGCCTGACGTTGAACAGGCGGTGGTTCACGCCTGTGTCTTTAATCAGGCGGCGGCAACGGGGGGCGATGCCCGCCAACTGGTAGGGTATCTGGTCTCGCAGTCAGGCCTTCCGCTCGATATTCCCACTCTCCAGGCGAAGTTGCGTGAGAAACTCCCGTTGCATATGGTACCCGTGGTGTTACTGCAACTGGCGCAACTGCCGCTCAGCGCCAACGGCAAGCTGGATCGTAAAGCGTTGCCGATGCCGGAATTAACGCCGCGTGCCAGAGGGAGAGCCCCGCAGCCGGGCAGCGAAACGACGGTGGCTCAGGCATTCAGTGAACTGCTGGGCTGTGACGTCAACGACGTTGAGGCTGATTTCTTCGCGCTGGGGGGGCATTCGCTGCTGGCCATGAAGCTGGCAGCGCAACTGAGCCGGACCTTCGCCCGTCAGGTGACGCCGGGGCAGGTCATGGTGGCTTCAACGGTGGCGCAGCTGGCGGCGCTGCTGGATGCGGACGATGACGCACAGACGCAGCGTCTTGGGTTTGAAACGCTGCTGCCGCTGCGTAAAAGCGACGGCCCGACGCTGTTTTGCTTCCATCCGGCATCGGGATTTGCCTGGCAGTTCAGCGTACTGTCGCGCTATCTCAGTCCACAGTGGTCGATTACGGGGATTCAGTCGCCGCGTCCACAGGGGCCGATGCAGACGTCAGCCAATCTGGACGCGGTCTGCGAACACCATCTGGCGACGCTCCTTGAACAACAGCCGCATGGCCCGTATTACCTGTTGGGCTATTCGCTTGGCGGCACGCTGGCGCAGGGTATTGCCGCACGTCTGCGGGCGCGGGGTGAAGCGGTCGCTTTCCTCGGTCTGCTGGATACCTGGCCGCCGGAAACGCAAAACTGGTCAGAAAAAGAGGCCAATGGACTCGACCCGGAAGTGCTGGCGGAAATTGATCGTGAGCGGGAGGCGTTTCTGGCCGCGCAGCAGGGGAACGCGTCGGGCGAATTGTTTAGCACCATTGAAGGGAATTACGCTGATGCCGTCCGCTTACTCACCAGCGCGCACAGCGTCCCCTTTGATGGCCGCGCGACGCTGTTTGTTGCCGAGCGTACTCTGCCGGATGGCGTAAGCCCGGAACGCAGCTGGGCGCCGTGGATTGCGGAGCTGGAGGTGTATCGTCAGGACTGCGCGCATGTGGAGATTATCTCCCCATCCGCCTTTGAAAATATCGGCCCTGTCATCGCCGCGTGCTGTGATAAATATAAGTATAGCTGATTAATAATTCGATTTCTAAGCATCCCTCGTAACAACGCGCCAACAACGCGTCATAGTTACGGGGGATCTTTTATTGCGATAATTCCTTGTATTAAGAATATTACCTTCAGGAGGGTAACTTCTGAATTTAGCTTTAGCCATGCATTAGTGTTTCGGAATATTATGGGGGTTTGTTACGCTGTTAGCAGGAATTAGCTTTCATGGAACATGCAACAGGACGTACAGTATGCCGTCACTTAATATTAAGCAGAGCAAAAATACGGAGTTTACTGGTTTTCCGTTGCCCCACTCTCAGAGTAATGAAATCGATTTATTAAAGCTGATTGATATTTTATGGCAGGCTAAAAAACGTATTATTGCGTGTACGCTCGCGTTTGCGTGCGTGGGATTATTCGTCACGTTCTTTTTGCCGCAGCGCTGGACCAGTGAAGCCGTGGTGACGCCTGCCGAATCAATCCAGTGGCAGGATCTGCAGAGAACGCTGACGGGATTACGTGTTCTGGACCTTGATATCAAAGTCGATCGTAGTCACACCTTCAATCTCTTTATCAAGAAATTTCAGTCGTCTTCACTACTGGAGCAATATTTACGCTCATCTCCATATGTAATGGATCAATTAAAAGGCGCGGAAATCAATGAACTGGAATTGCATCGGGCCATCGTCGCGCTGAGTGAAAAGATGAACGCGGTGGACAGCAATGCCGGAAAGAAAAATGAAACGGCGCTGTATACGTCCTGGGTGTTGAGTTTTACGGCCCCGGTCAAAGAAGAGGCACAGCAGGTTCTGGCGGGGTATATCCGGTTTATTGCTGATATTGTGGTGCAGAATTCGCTGGAAAATATCCGCAATCAGCTGGAGGTCAAAACACGTTTTGAGAAAGAACGTCTGGCACTGGACCGCGTGAAACTTAAAAATCAACTGGATACAAATATTAAACGACTCAATTATTCACTGGAGATTGCCAATGCAGCCGGAATTAAAAAACCGGTTTACAGCAATGGCCAGGCGGTGAAAGACGATCCTGATTTTTCTATTTCTCTGGGCGCCGATGGGATCCAGCGAAAGCTGGAAATTGAAAAATCGGTAACGGATGTGGCTGAACTGAATGCTGAATTAAAAAACCGGCAGTATTATGTTGAGCAACTGGAATCCGTCAATATCCACGACGTGAAGTTCTCGCCGTTCAAATACCAGCTTGAGCCATCATTACCGGTGAAAAAACAGGGGCCGGGTAGAACGATCGTGGTCGTGTTGGCGGCAATCATGGGAGGAATCGTGGCCTGTGCTGGCGTGCTTCTCCAGCATGCGATGGTCGCGCGTAAAATGGATGACGCCACTGTCAAAGAACGTCTGGTCTGACAGACGGCCGGAAGGTTCAGCACCTTCCGGCGATCGATTAACGACGGCCCAGCGGCACCACCAGCGGTGTGTCCGCCACTGGATCGTCGATAATCATGCAGCGTAACCCATAGATTTTCTCAATCAATTCCGCCGTGACGATCTCCTTTGGTGCCCCCTCAGCGACTATTTTTCCTTCCCGCAACGCGATCAAATGGGTGGCGTAGCGGCAGGCCTGGTTGAGGTCATGCAGCACGGCGGCGAGGGTATAGCCTTTCTCGCGGTTCAGTTCGCTCAGTAATTCCAGCAGATCAATCTGATGGCTGATATCAAGCCAGGTAGTCGGTTCATCGAGCAGCATGATCGACGTTTCCTGCGCCAGCACCATCGCTATCCATGCGCGCTGGCGCTGACCACCGGACAGCGTATCCACGCTTTGACCGGCCAGATGCGTAATGCCGGTGGCGCGCATTGCCTGCGTCACGGCATCTTCATCTTCTTTACGCCAGCGAGTAAAAAGCGGTTGATGCGGATAGCGTCCGCGCGCCACCAGTTCCTGCACGGTGATATCGCCCGGCGTCGTGGCATTTTGCGCCAGCAGGCCGATGCGCCGGGCCACTTCTTTACTCGGGTAACGTTGGATAGGCTCGCCGTCCAGCCAGACGTGACCGTTTGTCGGCGTCATCAGCCGACTGAGGGTCCGCAAGAGCGTCGATTTCCCGCAGCCGTTTGGCCCGATAATGGCCGTGAAATGGCCATCGGGAATGGTGACGTTAAGGTCTTCGGCAACGGTGAATTTTCCATAACCCAGCGTTAACTGGTCGCCACGCAAACGGGCTACTGATTCGGTCATTTTTTGCGGGACTCCTGAATTAACAAGGCGATAAGGTAAATACCGCCGATGCTCACGGTGACCACACCCACCGGAAGCTGATAAGGCATAAACAGTTGCTGCGCGCACAGATCGGCCGCCAGCAGTAATAGCGCGCCGCAGAGTGCGGCCTGGGTTAATCCCCAACGCGCGGTGCCGCTCAGGCGACGGGCGATATGTGGCGCAACCAGCGCGATAAAGGAAATGGGGCCGGCCAGTGCGGTGGCTGCCGCGGTTAATGCCACGGCGACCAGCATCATGGCGAGTCGCGAGCGCTCCACGCTGACGCCCAGCGCGCAGGCGCTGTCATCACCCATCTCCAGCAGACGCATGCGGCGCACCAGCAGTCCGGCACCTACCAGCATGAGGATAATGATCGGTGCGGAAGGCCAGGTTTTCGCCCAGGTCAGGCCGTTAAGCGACCCGGCGTTCCACAATCCGGCGGTCAGTGCAGTGTCCAGCGAAGCCTTCAACAACAGCCAGGTGTTAAACGCAAACAGCATGGCGCGAATGCCGATGCCGATAATGATCAGGCGGAAGGTTTCAATACCGTTGCGCCAGGCCAGCAGCCAGACTACCAGCGACGTCAGAATACCGCCGGCCATCGCCGCCAGCGCGATAGCGGTCAGATGCTGACCAAACAGCACCATTGCGACCAGTACGCCGCTCCAGGCTCCGGTATTAAAGCCCATCACGTCCGGGCTGCCGAGCGGGTTGCGCATCAGGGACTGAAAAATCGCGCCGCTGACGCCGAGTGCCGCGCCAATCAGCAGCGCCATCAACACGCGCGGCAGGCGCCATTCGGTCACGACCATCGTCAGACTGCGCGGCGCATCGCCGGTTAAGGCGGCAATAATTTGAGGAATTTCCAGCGGCAAGGCACCGCTACGCAGGCCCCAGAGAGCGAAGAACAGGCAGCCGACCGTCAGTAACAGGCACGCGATCAGCAGGCGACGCGATACGTACATCATGCGGCACCTCGCGGACGACGACGAACCAGAAAGATCAGCACCGGGGCGCCAATAAAGGCGCTCACTACCGACACGCGCAGCTCGCCGGGAACAATCAGGCGGCCAATGATATCGGCAAAAAGCAGCAGAACAGGAGTGGCGATCAGCGTCACGGGGAGCGACCAGCGGTGATCGGCGCCGACCAGCCAGCGCGACATGTGCGGCATCATCAGGCCGATAAACGCAATCGGTCCGACAATCGCCGTGGCGCTGCCGCATAAGACAGTGATGGCTAGCAGGCCGATGAGCTGCGTGCGTGCGACTTTGCTGCCAAGCGCCGTGGCGGTATCACTTCCCAGACTCAGGCTGTTCAGCGCCCGGCTGAGCATCAGCGCAGTAGCACCGGCAATCAGTACCGGCACAATAACCACTTTGAGCGTTTGGAGGTTGCGGATATCCAGTGAACCGGCCTGCCAGTAGCGAAGACTATCGTAGACGTCCGGGTTTAACAGGGAGATACCGCTGGTGAGACCTTCCAGAACGGCGGCGAGCGCAACGCCCGCCAGCGTCAGGCGCACCGGACTTAACTGACCGCCGCCCTGGCTGCCGGTAAATGCCACAACCAGCGATGCCACCAGCGCGCCGATAAAGGCCATCACCAGTTGTTCCTGCGGTGTGGAAAAGCCGAACAGCGCCGCGCCCAACACAATGGCAAAACTGGCTCCGGCGTTCACGCCAAGCAGACCCGGGTCGGCCAGCGGATTACGGGTGAGCGTTTGCATCAACGCGCCAGCAAGTCCCAACGCACCGCCCGCCAGCAGTCCCGCCAGCGTTCGCGGCAGACGGGCATCCAGCACGATAGTGCAATCAGCACTTTGACAGGTACCGGTGAGCGCTTGTGCAACCACGGAGATGGGCAAGGATTTTGCGCCGATGATCAGACTTAATGCCGTGGCGATAACCAGTAATAACAACAATCCGGGCACGGCAATGGCACGCGTCACGGAAACAGAACATGACATATCAACTTCCCTGATAATGATAGTAATTATCGTTATCGATCTTATTTGATTATGTTAGCATGTGCAGCCATTGAATGGATAATGAAAAAAAGATCGCATTAAGGCGTTGTAATGAATCGACAATCCTGGCTGCTCAACCTCAGTTTGCTGAAGACACACCCGGCATTTCGCGCTGTCTTCCTCGCCCGTTTTATCTCTATTGTCTCGCTCGGACTGCTCGGCGTTGCGGTTCCCGTACAGATCCAGATGATGACGCATTCCACCTGGCAGGTGGGTCTCTCGGTGACGCTGACCGGCAGCGCGATGTTTGTCGGGCTAATGGTAGGCGGCGTACTGGCCGATCGCTATGAACGCAAAAAAGTGATCCTGCTGGCACGCGGCACCTGCGGCATTGGCTTCATCGGCCTGTGTCTGAACGCGATGCTGCCAGAACCCTCACTGATCGCCATTTATCTGCTGGGCCTGTGGGACGGCTTTTTTGCCTCACTGGGCGTGACGGCATTGCTGGCGGCGACGCCTGCGCTGGTAGGACGTGAAAATCTGATGCAGGCAGGGGCAATTACCATGCTGACCGTACGTCTGGGCTCGGTGATTTCGCCTATGCTGGGCGGACTGCTGCTCGCCACCGGTGGCGTGGTCTGGAACTACGGTCTGGCGGCGGCGGGCACTTTTATCACCTTACTGCCGCTGTTGAGCCTTCCGACGCTGCCGCCTCCACCACAGCAACGTGAACATCCGCTGAAATCGCTGCTGGCGGCGTTTCGCTTCCTGCTTGCCAGTCCGCTGATCGGCGGCATTGCGCTGCTTGGCGGTCTGCTGACGATGGCAAGCGCCGTGCGCGTGCTCTATCCGGCGCTGGCAATTAACTGGCAGATGTCGGCGGCGCAGATTGGCATGTTGTACGCCGCTATTCCGCTCGGGGCGGCGATTGGCGCACTCACCAGCGGGCAACTGGCGCACAGCGTGCGTCCGGGATTGATCATGCTGGCCTCGAGCGTGGGGGCGTTTCTGGCGATTGGGGTGTTTGCCCTGATGCCTGTCTGGGGGTTAGGAGTGGTCTGTCTGGCGCTGTTCGGCTGGCTGAGCGCCATCAGCTCGCTGTTGCAGTACACGATGCTGCAAACGCAGACGCCGGAAAATATGTTAGGGCGCATCAACGGTCTGTGGACAGCGCAGAACGTCACGGGAGATGCCATCGGTGCGGCATTGTTAGGCGGTCTGGGAGCCGTCATGACGCCGGTGGCTTCGGCGAGCGTTAGCGGTTTCGGCCTGGTCATTGTGGGACTGCTACTACTGCTGTTGCTCAGTGAGTTACGTCGATTCCGGCAGACGCCGCCGGAACCGGCATAATGTGAGGCAGGCCAGATAAGGCGTTAACCGCTATCCGGCAATGGCGATTAAAACAGCGTGGAGAGACGATCGAGCACTCGCATCGCGCTGTAATAATCAAGGCGGAAAGATTCGGTGCCCAGGGCGTAAACGCGCTTGTTCTGTACCGCCGGCAGATGCGCCAGCAGTGGGTTGGCGTAAATTGCCTGCTCGTCTTTCTCGTCACCGGCAAACAGGAACAGCGCTTCGCCGTTCAGTCCGGCCGCCAGATTCTCACCACCAAGCTGAATGATATCGTGACGTTTCCCCTGGCTTTGGCTGGCCTGCAATCCGCCAGGCAACGTTGCCAGCGTAAAGCCGAGTTGTTCCAACATTTGTCCCTGCGCGGACTCTGGCGTCCACAGGTTGGCTCTGTGGGCCGCAGCGGTGTAAACCAGCGCGCTCACCGGTTGCGGCGGCAGCACCAACTGCTGTTTAACGACGGTCAGTTGCTTATCGAATTCCGCAATACGCGCGGCGGCCTGTTTCTCCTGGCCGGTGATGTCGCCCAACTGCGTCAGCAGCGACTGCCAGCTTTTATCGTCGTAATTAATGATAAGCGTCGGGGCGATAGGGGAGAGCTGATCGTACAGGGCCAGCGCGGAGTCGCCGCCGGTCGCGCTAATCAGAATGAGATCGGGCATCTGCGCAGCCACGGCTTCGGCGTTCGGCTCGCCGATATAAAGGCGGGTCAGTTTGCGTGCTTTTGCCACGTCGCCCCACTGACGCAAAAATCCCTGATCGTCAGCCACGCGATTGTTTGGCGTCGTTGCCCCGCTGGCGATCACCGGCGCATCAATCGCCAGCAATGAACCAGTGAGCGTGACGCTGGTAGAGACGATGCGTTCAGGTTTGTGTTCCAGCGTGTGGCTGCCGCGAACGTCAGTCACCTGACGCGGCCATTCCGCGGCGTGGGCTGAGGAGAATCCGAAAACGAAGAGCGTAACGAGCAGGCCGGGCAGAGAAGGCAGTCTCACAAATCAGTTCCTGTGCTGAGTTATTAATGCTTCTCATTTTCATTATTAAGCGTAAGGGATGCAAGCGTTAGTCGCACTTTGTGCTACCTCAAGAGTTGACATGTCGCCTGTTTGCTTTTAGGTTAGCGCCCGAAAATATAAATGATAATCATTATTAAAACCTTTATCATTTTTGGAGGATGATATGGATACGTCTTTGGCCGAGGAAGTTCAGCAGACTATGGCAACACTTGCACCCCATCGCTTTTTCTTTATGTCGCCGTATCGGAGCTTTACGACGTCAGGATGCTTCGCCCGCTTCGATGAACCTGCCGTGAACGGCGATTCGCCAGACAGCCCCTTCCAACAAAAATTACAAAAAATGTTCGCCGATGCCAAAGCGCAGGGTATCGCAAACCCGGTCATGGTGGGGGCTATTCCGTTTGACACCCGTCAGCCATCGTCACTGTTTATTCCCCAATGCTGGCAGTCCTTTTCTCGCCAGGAAAAACAACAGTCATCACGTTACTTCACCGACCATCAGGCGCTGAACGTTACGGCGCGCAAAGCGATCCCCGAGCAGGAGACGTTTGAAGAGATGGTCGCGCGCGCTGCCGCGCTGACGGCGACGCCGGAAGTCGACAAGGTGGTGCTGTCGCGACTGATTGATATCACCACCGATGCCGAGATCGACAGCGGTGCGCTGCTTGAGCGTCTGGTGGCGCAAAACCCGGTTAGTTACAACTTCCATGTCCCGTTGCACGATGGTGGCGTTTTGCTCGGCGCGAGCCCGGAACTGCTGCTGCGCAAAGAGGGCGATTGCTTTAGTTCTCTGCCGCTGGCGGGCTCCGCGCGCCGTCAGCCTGATGATGTGTTGGACCGGGAAGCCGGAAACCGTCTACTGGCCTCTGAGAAAGATCGCCATGAACACGAGCTGGTTACGCAGGCGATGAAAACCGTGCTGCGCGGTCGCAGCCAGAGTCTGCAACTGCCGTCTTCTCCGCAGCTCATCACCACGCCAACGCTCTGGCACCTCGGCACACCGTTTGAAGGCAAAGCCAATGCCGGAGAAAACGCCCTGACGCTGGCCTGTCTGCTGCACCCGACGCCTGCGCTGAGCGGCTTCCCGCATCAGGCGGCGAAACAGTTGATTGCTGAACTGGAGCCGTTCGATCGCGAACTGTTTGGCGGCATCGTCGGCTGGTGCGACGCCGAAGGCAACGGTGAATGGGTGGTGACCATCCGCTGTGCGACGTTACGTAAAAACCAGGTCCGCCTGTTTGCGGGCGCAGGGATCGTCCCGGCCTCTTCACCGGTGGGAGAGTGGCGTGAAACCGGCGTCAAACTTTCCACCATGTTGAACGTTTTTGGATTGCATTAAGGAGCGATGATGAACATCCCTTTCACCCGGTGGCCTGACGAATTTGCCCGTCGTTACCGTGAAAAAGGTTACTGGCAGGATCTGCCGCTAACGGACATTTTGACCCGCCATGCGGAAAACGACCATATGGCGGTCATCGAAGGCGAGCGTCAGTTGAGCTACCGTGAACTGAACCAGGCAGCGGACAACCTCGCCTGTACGCTGCGCCGCCAGGGGATCAAACCCGGTGAAACCGCGCTGGTGCAGTTGGGCAATGTGGTGGAGTTGTACATCACGTTCTTTGCGCTGTTGAAGCTTGGCGTCGCGCCCGTTCTCGCCCTGTTCAGCCATCAACGCACAGAACTTACCGCGTATGCGACGCAAATCGAACCCGCGCTGCTGATTGCCGATCGTCAGCACGCGCTGTTTGCCGACAATGATTTTCTGAACGCCTTCATTACTCAACATAAGACTATTCGGGTGGTGCATCTGCTCAATGACAGCGGTGAGCACTGCCTGCAAGCGGCGATAAATCAACCGGCAGACGCGTTTGTCGCCACGCCGTCGCCCGCGGATGAAGTGGCCTACTTCCAGCTTTCCGGCGGCACGACCGGGACGCCGAAGCTTATCCCGCGAACCCACAACGACTACTACTACAGCGTACGCCGCAGTAATGAAATCTGTCACTTCACTGCCGATACGCGTTTTTTATGTGCGATCCCTGCTGCGCATAACTACGCCATGAGTTCTCCCGGCTCGCTGGGGGTATTTCTCGCCGGTGGCACCGTGGTACTGGCAGCGGATCCGAGCGCCACGCTGTGCTTCCCGCTGATTGAAAAACATCAGATTAACGCGACGGCGCTGGTGCCGCCTGCGGTCAGCCTGTGGTTACAGGCGATTAACGAGTGGGGCAGTAACGCGCAACTGGCTTCGCTGACGCTGTTGCAGGTTGGCGGTGCGCGTCTGTCAGCCTCGCTGGCGGCGCGGATCCCGGCCGAAATTGGCTGCCAGCTGCAGCAGGTCTTCGGCATGGCGGAAGGCTTAGTGAACTACACCCGTCTCGACGACAGCCTGGAGCGGATCGTTAATACCCAGGGGTGTCCGATGTGTCCGGATGATGAAGTGTGGGTGGCGGATGCCGATGGCAACCCATTGCCGCAGGGAGAAATCGGGCGGCTGATGACGCGCGGCCCGTACACCTTTCGTGGCTACTACAAGAGCCCGCAGCATAACGCCAGCGCCTTTGACGCCAACGGTTTCTACTGCTCAGGCGATCTTATCTCTATCGACGAGGATGGCTACATCACCGTGCAGGGACGGGAGAAAGATCAGATCAACCGTGGCGGCGAGAAGATCGCAGCCGAAGAGATAGAAAACCTGTTACTGCGTCATCAGGCGGTGATCCATGCGGCGCTGGTGAGTATGGAAGATGAACTGATGGGTGAGAAAAGCTGCGCGTATCTGGTGGTAAAAGAACCGCTACGCGCGGTACAGGTGCGCCGTTTCCTGCGTGAGCAGGGCGTTGCTGAATTCAAGTTACCGGACCGGGTGGAAACCGTTGAGGCGCTGCCTCTGACCCCGGTCGGGAAAGTCGATAAAAAACAATTACGTCAGTGGCTGGCAACACGTTCGGCCTGAAGGAGAACACGCAATGGCAATTCCTAAACTGCAGGCTTACGCGCTGCCAACCGCGCTTGATGTTCCGGTTAATAAAGTCAACTGGGCGTTTGACCCGGAGCGTGCGGCGCTGCTGATCCACGATATGCAGGACTACTTCGTCAGCTTTTGGGGTGAAAACTGTCCGATGATGGCGCAGGTGATCGCCAATATCGCCGCCCTGCGCAGTTACTGTAAAGCGCACAACATTCCGGTTTATTACACCGCGCAGCCGAAGGATCAAAGCGACGAAGATCGCGCCCTGCTTAACGACATGTGGGGACCGGGACTCACGCGCTCGCCGGAGCAGCAAAAAGTGGTCGCCGCGCTGGCACCCGATGAAGCTGATAACGTGCTGGTGAAATGGCGCTACAGCGCCTTTCACCGTTCCCCGCTTGAACTGATGCTGAAAGAGACCGGACGCAACCAGTTGATTATCACCGGGGTGTATGCGCACATCGGCTGCATGACCACGGCGACGGACGCCTTTATGCGCGATATCAAGCCGTTTATGGTGGCGGATGCGCTGGCTGATTTCAGCCGTGAGGAGCACCTCATGTCGCTGAAGTATGTTGCAGGACGTTCAGGTCGCGTCGTGATGACTCAGGAGCTACTGCCCTCGCCGGTACCGGCCAGCAAAGATGAACTGCGGGCGCAGATTTTACCGCTGCTTGATGAGTCTGATGAGCCGATGGATGATGAGAACCTGATCGACTACGGTCTGGACTCTGTGCGGATGATGGCGCTGGCGGCGCGCTGGCGTAAAGTGCATGGCGATATCGACTTTGTGATGCTGGCGAAAAATCCGACCATTGATGCCTGGTGGGCACTGCTTTCCCGTGAGGTGTGTTAATGGCCGGATTCGATTTTCGCGGCAAAACGGTGTGGGTCACTGGCGCGGGTAAAGGCATTGGTTACGCAACGGCGCTGGCGTTTGTCGAGGCCGGGGCGCAGGTCACGGGCTTCGATCGTGAGTTCGCTTTGCAGGATTATCCGTTTACCACTGAAGTGATGGATGTGGCAGACGCCGGACAGGTGGCTGAGGTATGCCAGCGCGTGCTGGCGCACACCGAACGGCTGGATGTGCTGGTAAACGCTGCCGGGATTTTACGTATGGGCGCAACTGACGCGCTGAGCCCGCATGACTGGCAGCAGACGTTTGCGGTTAACGTCGGCGGCGCCTTTAATCTGTTCCAGCAGACAATGGCGCAATTTCGCCGTCAGCAGGGCGGGGCGATAGTGACTGTGGCTTCTGATGCCGCCCATACGCCACGCATCGGCATGAGCGCCTATGGCGCGTCGAAGGCAGCACTGAAAAGTCTGGCGCTGACCGTCGGGCTGGAGCTGGCGGGCAGCGGGGTACGCTGTAATCTGGTGTCACCCGGCTCCACGGATACCGACATGCAGCGCACGCTGTGGGTCAGTGATGACGCGGAACAGCAGCGTATTCGCGGCTTTGGTGAGCAGTTCAAGCTCGGTATTCCGCTGGGCAAGATTGCCCGGCCTCAGGAAATCGCCAACACTATTCTGTTCCTCGCTTCCGATCTGGCCAGCCACATTACGTTGCAGGATATCGTAGTGGACGGCGGCTCCACGTTGGGAGCGTAACGATGATCTGGAAACGTCACTTAACGCTCGACGAACTGAACGCCACCAGCCAGAACACGATGGTGGCGCATCTGGGCATTGTCTACACCCGACTCGGTGATGACGTGCTGGAGGCGGAAATGCCGGTGGATACCCGCACGCATCAGCCGTTTGGTTTACTGCACGGCGGGGCTTCGGCGGCGTTGGCCGAAACGTTAGGTTCAATGGCAGGTTATCTGATGACTCGCGACGGGCAGTGCGTCGTCGGGACAGAACTGAATGCCACTCATCACCGGGCGGTTTCGCAGGGCAAGGTGCGCGGAGTCTGTCAGCCGCTGCATCTGGGGCGGCAAAGCCAGAGCTGGGAAATCGCGGTGTTTGATGAACAAGGTCGGCGGTGCTGTACCTGCCGACTGGGAACGATGGTACTGGGCTGAGCGCGCGTAATGTCATGAGATTGCAGCGTTAGCTGGTGAATGAAGTGATCCAGTTAACAATGCAATGTAAATAGTCGGTGATACTTCAGGTTTATTGGGTTGTCAGGTTGTTAAAGCCAGAAAAGATGTTATAGAAACAAAATGTAACATCTCTATTCTCTGGAACACGCAAACGGATAACAACCATGAATAAATCAGGGAAATACCTCATCTGGACAGTGCTCTCGGTAATGGGTGCATTTGCTCTGGGCTATATTGCGCTAAACCGTGGGGAACAGATCAACGCGCTGTGGATAGTCGTGGCGTCGGTCTGTGTTTATCTCATCGCCTATCGTTTCTACGGTCTGTACATTGCCAAAAATGTGCTGGCGGTTGACCCGACGCGTATGACGCCTGCGGTACGCCATAACGACGGGCTTGACTATGTGCCCACCGACAAGAAAGTGTTGTTCGGTCACCATTTTGCGGCGATTGCCGGCGCGGGTCCGTTAGTCGGACCGGTACTGGCGGCACAAATGGGTTATCTGCCGGGCATGATCTGGCTGCTGGCCGGCGTGGTCTTAGCCGGGGCGGTTCAGGATTTCATGGTGCTCTTTGTTTCAACCCGTCGCGATGGCCGCTCGCTGGGTGAACTGGTCAAAGAAGAGATGGGGCCAACCGCAGGGGTAATTGCGCTGGTGGCCTGTTTCATGATCATGGTGATTATCCTCGCGGTGCTGGCGATGATCGTGGTGAAAGCGCTGACCCACAGTCCGTGGGGAACCTACACCGTCGCGTTCACCATCCCGTTGGCGATCTTTATGGGGATCTATCTGCGCTACCTGCGTCCGGGGCGTATCGGCGAAGTGTCGGTTATCGGTCTGGTGTTCCTCGTTTTTGCCATTATTTCCGGCGGCTGGGTCGCGGAAAGTCCAACCTGGGCACCGTACTTTGACTTCACCGGCGTCCAGTTAACCTGGATGCTGGTGGGCTATGGTTTCGTGGCGGCGGTACTGCCGGTGTGGCTGCTGCTGGCTCCGCGCGACTACCTCTCTACGTTCCTGAAAATCGGTACGATTGTCGGTCTGGCGGTGGGTATTTTGATCATGCGCCCGACGCTGACGATGCCTGCGCTGACTAAATTTGTCGATGGTACCGGACCGGTGTGGACGGGTAACCTGTTCCCGTTCCTGTTTATCACCATCGCTTGTGGCGCCGTTTCGGGTTTCCACGCGCTGATCTCCTCCGGGACTACGCCGAAGATGCTGGCGAACGAAGGCCAGGCCTGCTTTATCGGCTACGGCGGGATGTTGATGGAATCGTTCGTCGCCATCATGGCGCTGGTGTCTGCCTGTATCATCGATCCGGGCGTCTATTTTGCCATGAACAGCCCAATGGCCGTGCTGGCTCCTGCCGGCACCACTGACGTGGTGGCTTCTGCCGCTCAGGTGGTTAGCAGTTGGGGCTTTGCCATTACGCCGGATACGCTGCATCAGATTGCCAACGAAGTGGGTGAGCAGTCGATTATCTCTCGTGCGGGTGGTGCGCCAACGCTGGCGGTGGGGATGGCCTATATCCTGCACGGCGCGTTGGGCGGCATGATGGATGTCGCCTTCTGGTATCACTTCGCCATTCTGTTCGAAGCGCTGTTTATTCTGACGGCGGTCGATGCGGGGACGCGTGCGGCGCGCTTTATGCTTCAGGACCTGCTGGGCGTGGTATCTCCTGGCCTTAAACGTACGGACTCATTGCCTGCCAACCTGCTGGCGACCGCATTGTGCGTGCTGGCGTGGGGTTACTTCCTGCATCAGGGCGTGGTGGATCCATTAGGCGGCATTAATACCCTGTGGCCGCTGTTTGGTATCGCCAACCAGATGCTGGCGGGTATGGCACTGATGCTCTGTGCGGTTGTCCTGTTCAAGATGAAACGTCAGCGTTATGCGTGGGTGGCACTGGTGCCGACCGCATGGCTGCTGATTTGTACTCTGACGGCGGGCTGGCAGAAATCGTTCAGTCCGGATACAAAAGTGGGCTTCCTGGCGATTGCCAATAAGTTCCAGGCGATGATCGACAGCGGTAATATCCCGCCGCAGTACACCGAATCGCAGCTGGCGCAACTGGTGTTTAACAACCGTCTGGATGCGGGCCTGACTATCTTCTTCATGGTGGTGGTCGTGGTGTTGGCGCTATTCTCCATTAAGACGGCGCTTGCC
Source organism: Citrobacter sp. T1.2D-1 (assembly GCF_950098555.1). Taxonomy (NCBI): domain Bacteria; kingdom Pseudomonadati; phylum Pseudomonadota; class Gammaproteobacteria; order Enterobacterales; family Enterobacteriaceae; genus Citrobacter; species Citrobacter sp. T1.2D-1. Next base: position 147,989 of record NZ_CATNHH010000078.1, on the reverse strand, counting down.
GCACTTAAAGAGGACAAACCAACGGCGAAAGAGACGCCGTATGAGCCGATGCCGGAAAATGTGGAAGAGATCGTTGCGCAGGCCAAAGGCGCGCATTAACGTGTAATCAATCCCCCTCTTCCTGCCGGGAGAGGGGTTTTCTGACAGGTGGTAACGATGTTTGATACGCTTTCGAAAGCCGGGAAATATCTGGGCCAGGCCGCGAAACTGATGATCGGTGTGCCTGACTATGACAACTACGTTGAGCATATGCGGATGACCCATCCGGATCAGACGCCAATGACCTACGAGGAGTTTTTCCGCGAGCGGCAGGATGCTCGCTATGGCGGAAAAGGTGGGGCGCGCTGCTGTTGAGTGTGAGAAAATTCGGGCCGGATAAGCGCGTCATCCGGCACAAGCCGATTATTTTACCGTCCAGGCTTTTGAAAACCGCCGACTGGCAAACAGTTCCTGAAGACCGTTGATCTGTTTCAGGCGCAAGACTTCATCCTCGTCCATCCCCAGTTCTTTACCGATTTTTTCGTCCCCCCATCCCAGCAACGCCAGTTCACGCACGATTTCAGACATCGCGTGGATCTGATGCCGTCCACGGGCGCGGTTATGGCGAATGGTCGCTGCCATGCGGTCGTGGCGACTTCCCTCCAGACAGGTAATAGGTAAATAGCCTTTGAGACGGGACCTGAGCGAAGCTTTGCCTTTCCCCAGTTCATGACGATGAAAGCCATCGACTATCTCGTACTCCTCCGCGCTGGACTGGGTGACAACAATAGGCTGGGTAAATCCATCCGTCTCGATGGATTTCAGCAGTAGCTTTTTCTCCGGCGGAGCAACGTTATTGGGGTTGTAATCGTTAGGTGAAATGTGCTCGTTTTTTATCCACAGTACACAATCAACCGGTTCGTCACGAAACGGACTGACGCTGTGAATCGCCATTCTGAAATCATTGATAGCCTTGATTTTTTCTTCTTCAGACAGGCCAGAGAGAAAGCCAATGAGATCCTGTGTCAATCGTTGTTGCATAAAATTCCCCACTCCTTGCGTCTCGCTTTCATGCGTTCGCTATAACGCTGGTAACTTTTCGGTTTGGTTGGACTGAAAGAGAGTGCCCGGCACCAGTAATCATTGTTCAGTAGCACTTTGCAGATGCGTCGCCAGGAGGGGATATCTTTCGAACCAATATCGCCAGGCTGCGTTTGCGGGATCTCGCCGAGGCCGTTTTTCTTGTACCACTGTAAATAGACGGCGATCTTGTTACGGTAATGCTCAGCGGTGTTATCCGGCATGCTGAGCAGTAACATCATGGCGTAATCCTGCCAGCTCAAATGGTCGGGCTTGAGTATTTTTCGATGGCCATAGAAGTGATTATCCTGCCCTGCGTAGATCCCACCGCTTCTGACGCCACTGACACGTGCGCACATTGCCGCCCACCTTTCGGGTTCAACAACGTGATAGAGCCATAATCCCTGACGCTGTTCGGGACCAAATGGTTCGCAAATGCGCATGTAACGGGCCGGGACACCGGCCTGATACATCAGATTGTAGAGCGGATTACAGGGCAGATTCGTGCGAGCAAACCAGGTCCAGATATCGGCCGTTTTCCAGTCATACAGCGGATAGATGTACCAGGTATGTCCACCAGGTGCGGCGGTCGTCCAGGGTTTGTCATCGGCAAAACGCTGTTTGCGTAAACTGGCGATCGCCACAAAACGGTTGTAAGACTCATCCGCCCGGATGCCTATCATCATGGCCGCCGGGCGTTTATTCGAAAACCAGTCGGCAAATTCACGCACGAAGTGTTCGAAGGTCATGCCGGGTTGATAAAAGGAAAAATAGCCCGGATCGGTGATAGCGTCTGGCGGCGGCTGGCGAACCCACTGGGTATCGGGTTCCCAGCACTGCCATTCAGGTTGAAACTGAGACAGTGAGTTTTGGGTGGTAAGCGAAAGGGCAACCCAATAGAAATGGTCGATGACATCGGCATACATTTCGCGCAAGGCGCTAATATAACTAATGGTACAGGAAAATTGCGCTTCCCAGTCAATGAACAATACGCTGATTTTTTTGTGTCGCTTACGTGCAAGATTTGCCGTCAGATGCAACATCAGTCCGGAATCTTTGCCACCGGAAAAGGAAACACACACGCGGGGAAGATTTTCGAGAGTCCAGATGATGCGTTCTTCAGCGGCTTCCAGAACATTTTGGTTTAATGATATTTTATAAACAGACATGCATCGCTTATCCTTAAACGTTAAAGTCGTACGTCTGGAATAGATATCCCTCTATAATATAAGTCTTTTTTGTATGTGCGCAATGGTTAAATAAATTCAACAAGTTAATTAATTCATAATTAATATATTAATTATGAATATATTGTAATTGATATCAAAAGTCCGCTATGTGAGTCGACGTGGTTAACAAAAGGGGTTTATACAAAAGAAAATTTCTTTATGCCGTGTTTACGTTGCGAGAAGAGTTAAATTTTGCGGTTAAAATTATTCAGGGTAATTATATTTTATTGAATATAATTACCCATATTAATTATGGTTGCGCCATCATGGCATCCAGCTGCGCTTTTTCGGGTAAGCCAACGACCTGCTGAAGGACGTTATCTTTACTCATATAATAAATCGCGGGTGTGACGTTCGCGCCTAAATCATCCATGATTTTCTGGTTCATATTGAGGGTTTTCATGTGATCCGGCGAAATCGCTTTGGGCACATTGAGCGTCATTTTTCCACCAGAGGCTTCGTAATCATGCCAGGTTTTCGCCGGATCGTTCGACGCCAGAATGGCCGCGGCAGTGGCAGGACTCTCTGGCTTGATGACGCCGACGAGTAGCGTACGTAATTGTACTTTACCCGACTCCACCCACGGACGCGCCTGTTGCCAGAACTGTTTACAGTACGGGCAGAATGGGTCAGCAAAAACATAGAGCACCACCGGGGCGTCTTTCTTGCCATCCAGTAACCAGTTGGCTTTTTCCATGCGCTGCCACATTTCTCGCCCGGCGGGCGCATAGATCTCTTTCTCTATCAACTGATTGCTCAGGTTTTCCCCTTTTTCATTGTACATGTAGCCTGAAATGGCCTGTTTGCCATCAGGTGTCAGGTAGATAGTGACGCCCATATCCTGGTATTTCCCGAGATAACCTTTCATCCCGCCGGGCGCATCGAACGACTTGATAATAGTAATGCCTTGTTTTTCTATCGCTTTGACCGGCGCAGGCAGGTCTTCGGCCCAGGCAAAGAGAGGGAAGAGGGAGAGCAAAAACGTACGTTTTAACATCTTTTATCCTTATAAATCAGAGCGATTGCGAGTGAGGTGAGAAAACCTATCACAGCCATAGGTAAGACCTCAGCCAGGAACATTGCCCTTTCAGGAGTGGGGTGGTGTAATCCTTCTCGCTGTTACAGCCTTTGTTAAGGTAATGTAGAGCGCAACACATAGCCAGTTTCACTGGCGCTGAAGTTACCCACGGGTAGTTCAGGTAACGGGGCTGCCTGCAAAGGCGGCCCTTTTTACTTTGCGTCATCGCACGTTCACAACGTTGAATTGAGAGGTTTGTTAGTTAACGCTTATTGATTTGATAAAGGAAACGCATTAGCCCTGTCGGTCAATCTTCGGTAACGTATCCCTCAACGAAAACACGGAGGAAGTACAGATGTCTTTGATTAATACAAAAATTAAACCTTTTAAAAACCAGGCGTTCAAAAACGGTGAATTCATTGAAGTGACCGAGAAAGATACTGAAGGCCGCTGGAGCGTCTTCTTCTTCTATCCGGCTGATTTTACTTTCGTATGCCCGACCGAACTGGGCGACGTTGCAGACCATTACGAAGAGCTGCAGAAACTGGGCGTAGACGTTTACTCTGTCTCTACCGACACCCACTTTACCCACAAAGCATGGCACAGCAGCTCTGACACCATCGCCAAAATCAAATACGCGATGATCGGCGACCCGACTGGCGCCCTGACCCGTAACTTCGACAACATGCGTGAAGATGAAGGTCTGGCAGACCGCGCAACGTTCGTTGTTGACCCGCAGGGTATCATCCAGGCGATCGAAGTTACCGCTGAAGGTATCGGCCGTGATGCTTCTGACCTGCTGCGTAAAATCAAAGCCGCTCAGTATGTCGCTTCTCACCCAGGCGAAGTGTGCCCGGCTAAGTGGAAAGAAGGCGACGCGACTTTAGCACCGTCTTTAGACCTGGTTGGTAAAATCTAAGCCTTTAAGGCGCTTCGAAGCCGGATGGCGCTGCGCTTATCCGGCCTACACATCGGGCCTACAACATCGTAGGCCGGGTAAACGAAGTGCCACCCGGCAACAAACGGGTGCATCACGCACCCGTTTTATTCCAAACCCCATGATGCAAGTTGCATTCACGCAGCCCGATTAAGGCAGCTTGCATGATGATGTTTTCAGAGAGGGAAGAAGAATGCTCGACACAAATATGAAAACCCAGCTCAAGGCCTATCTTGAGAAACTGACCAAACCTGTTGAGCTGATTGCTACGCTGGATGACAGCGCTACATCGGCAGAAATCAAGGAACTGCTGGCTGAAATCGCCGAACTGTCAGAGAAAGTCACCTTTAAAGAAGACAACAGCTTAGCCGTACGTAAGCCCTCTTTCCTGATTACCAATCCGGGTTCAAATCAGGGGCCGCGCTTTGCGGGTTCCCCGTTGGGCCACGAATTTACCTCACTGGTTCTGTCACTGCTGTGGACCGGTGGACACCCGTCAAAAGAAGCGCAGTCTCTGCTTGAGCAGATCCGCGATATTGACGGTGATTTTGAGTTTGAAACCTATTACTCACTCTCCTGCCATAACTGCCCGGACGTGGTGCAGGCGCTGAACCTGATGGCGGTGCTGAACCCGCGCATTAAGCATACGGCAATTGATGGCGGCACGTTCCAGAACGAGATCACCGAGCGTAATGTGATGGGCGTTCCGGCCGTGTACGTTAACGGTAAAGAGTTTGGTCAGGGCCGCATGACGCTGACGGAAATCGTGGCGAAAGTGGATACCGGTGCTGAAAAACGCGCCGCCGAAGAACTGAGTCAGCGTGATGCCTATGATGTTCTGATCGTCGGTTCCGGCCCTGCGGGCGCGGCAGCGGCGGTCTACTCCGCGCGTAAAGGCATTCGTACCGGCCTGATGGGCGAGCGTTTCGGCGGTCAGGTGCTCGATACCGTGGATATCGAAAACTACATTTCTGTACCGAAAACAGAAGGGCAGAAACTGGCCGGCGCACTCAAGGCCCACGTCGATGATTATGACGTCGATGTGATAGACAGTCAGAGCGCCAGTAAACTGGTGCCAGCGGCCAGCGAAGGCGGTTTACATCAGATTGAAACGGCGTCCGGGGCGGTACTGAAAGCGCGCAGCATTATCATCGCCACCGGTGCGAAATGGCGCAACATGAACGTACCGGGTGAAGACCAGTATCGTACTAAAGGCGTAACCTATTGCCCGCACTGCGACGGCCCGCTGTTTAAAGGTAAGCGCGTGGCGGTGATCGGCGGCGGTAACTCCGGCGTGGAAGCGGCGATTGATCTCGCCGGGATCGTGGAACACGTAACCCTGCTGGAATTTGCCCCAGAAATGAAGGCCGACCAGGTTTTGCAGGATAAAGTCCGCAGCCTGAAAAACGTCGACATCATCCTGAACGCCCAGACGACGGAAGTGAAAGGCGATGGCACGAAAGTGGTTGGTCTGGAATACCGCGACCGCGTGAGTGGCGATGTTCACAACGTGGAGCTGGCGGGCATCTTTGTTCAGATTGGTCTGTTGCCAAACACCACCTGGCTGGAAGGGGCGATTGAGCGCAACCGGATGGGTGAAATCATCATCGACGCGAAATGCGAAACCAGCGTGAAGGGCGTATTCGCCGCGGGCGACTGTACCACCGTGCCGTACAAACAGATTATCATCGCGACCGGCGAAGGAGCGAAAGCGTCTCTGAGCGCCTTTGATTACCTGATTCGTACGAAAACGGCATAAAAAAGAAAGTAAGACTACACCTGCAATACCGAAACCGCCTGTTAACCACAGGCGGTTTTTTTATGTCTTTTGCCATCCATTGTTAGCTTTTGAAACAATAAAAATAATTCACGTCCCATTAAATACAATTAATCCTTCCTTTAATCAAAGAATGGACGACATATTTCGTTATTATACCCTCTCTGTTTTATTTATATATTTACCTCATGAATTAAAAACTGGGCATTTATGGATTTATTTAATAATACTTTGACGGACAGTGAATCGTCAGGACTGCTATTACGTGATTTTTTTCATTCCCGTGACGGTGAGTCGTTAAAAGCCGCGTGTATTGCCCTTGATCCTCCGGCGGTGTTTGTCATGACCGCGTCGGCGTGGCAGGAGGTTGAGTATGACTACAATGCCCTGTTTATCGGGCCCTGCGCGCTAAAGGCCGCGCCATATGCTTCGGTGTATCTGGAAGAAGAAGGCCTTGTCATGGGAAAAACGACGAGGACGATAAGGGATTTTATGGCAAGTATTGGGTTGTCCATAAATAGCGAAAATAATATACCGGACGATCATATTTCATATGTTATAGAACTCGCGATCGTGTTATCGGCGAATGTCAGACAGTCCCCGCAATATCGTGACATGCTGGCGCGCTATATCAATGACTATGTTGCGTTATGGGTCCCTGAATTTATCGCAAGGATAAAACGTTATGCCCAAACCGCAACGCTGCATGCGGTGGCGGAAAAGTTATCTTACTGGATTGATGAATTAAAACGAGATTATCTTTATGAGCAATGAACCAGGACTTCTTAACCGACGTTCTTTTTTAAAAGGGCTGATTGCCCTCGGTACCGTCGCGGCGTTACCGGGTGGATTACTGACGTCCCGCTGCGCGCTGGCGCAACCGCCCATTCCATTTAACCCAAAAACCTACAAAATCTATCGCAATGCGTGTCCACGCAACTGCTACGACACTTGTAGCCTGAAAACCTGGGTCAAAAACGAGGTGATTACCTTTGTGGAGGGGGCATCGGAGTCGACGTTTACCCATGGAACGCCGTGTGTGAAAGGGTTGAGCTATCCCCGCCGGGTCTACAGCCCCGATCGGATCAAGTATCCCATGATTCAGGATGGGCGAGGTACCGGTAAATGGCGTCGTATTTCCTGGGAAGATGCAATGCAGCGTATCGCCCGCAAAATGCTGGAAATTAAAAAGCGAGACGGTTCGATGCTCGGACTGGCGTTGTCCAAATATTCAGGCAATCTGGGCGTGATGGGCTATGCCGTTGAGGGGATGATGTCTTCACTCGGCTATACCACGCGTTTTGCCGGTACGCCGTGCTGGCCTGCAGGTATTGATGCGCAAAATTATGATATGGGCGATATGTGGTGTAACGACCCGGAAGATTTTGTGAAGGCCAAATACATCATCATCTGGGGCGCAAATCCGGCCTGGTGCTCCATGCATACCATGAAGTACATCTATCAGGCGCGTGAGCAAGGGGCGAAGGTGGTCGTTATCGATCCCCTGTTAACCCAAACGGCGGCGAAGGCCGATCTGTTCCTGCGTGTGCGTCCTGGATCTGACGGAGCGCTGGCGCTGGGTATGGCGCGTCACCTGCTCGATACCGGGCGTGTCGACCAGGATTTCGTTAATAATTATGCTCATGGTTACCCGGAGTTCGAAGCTTATCTACGCAGCCACGTTACCGTTGAATGGGCGGCGGAACAGTGCGGCCTATCTGCAGCGGTGATTCGCGAACTGGCGGAAGAGTTTACTGCCGTTAAGCCTGCCACTGTATGGATTGGCTATGGCATGCAGCGTCATGTCAACGGCGGTGCGAATGTGCGCGCCATTGACGCATTTGTCGCGATGACCGGCAATATAGGTCTGGAAGGCGGTGGTGCGCGCTACGGGCATTTGCAGACCTGGGGTTATAACTATGCCGGGATGATGCAAAAACCGCCAGCAGGCTCTGTGGGTATCAAAGGGGCGGGCGGTCCTGTCGGCGAGTTTGTCAGCGACAGCGGTGAAAAGAGTGAATACTCCGATCGCGCGCTGAATATCAACCAGACGGCGCAGGGTATTCTCGACGCCAGCGAACCGCCTGTCCGCATGCTATGGGTGGCGTCCAAGAACCCGTTTGCGCAGGATTTCGATCGTAACAAGATGGAGAAAGCGTTCGAAAAACTGGAAATGGTAGTCTGCGTCGATCAGTTCTTCAATGAAACTGTTCAGCATGCCGATATCGTGCTGCCGGTCACGACCACTTTCGAGCAGTGGGATGTCTGTTCGTCTTACTGGCACTACTGGTTGTCGATCAACGAGCCGGCCATTAAGCCGCTTTATGAGTGTAAAAGCGATCCTGAAATTGCTGCGCTGTTGTCTAAAACCATCAACCAACTGGAGCCTGGTTCCTGTACGTTCCCGCAGGAGTTTGATGCGAAGCGTTGGCTGGATAAGGAGTTCAACGACGGCATGGGCAAGCTGTTTGCCATCAGCGGCTGGGACGATCTGCGTGACGGTCCACGCAAAGCTAAAATGCCCAGCACTGCCGCCTGGTACGATCGCAAATTCAAAACGCCATCCGGGAAATATGAGTTCAAATCTGAACGTTGCGAACAAAACGGCCACACCGCGCTACCGGAATACAAACCCGCCGCGCAAGGGGCGTTGCCGTTCCATCTGTTCACCCCGCATCTGCAGTATGGCCTGCATTCGCAGTTTATGAATCTTGACTGGATGCAGGTGTTCTGGCCTGAGCCTTTTGTCTACATTCATCCGTCAGCCGCTGCAACAAAAGGCATTGCTGAAGGCGATCTCGTCAAGGTCTTCAATGAGGCGGGGCATGTGGAACTGCGCGCCAAAATTACCACCAACGTGCCGGATGATTTCCTGGTGATGTACGAGTCGTGGTTTAACAAGCTGCGCTATAACGTGCAAAACGTCGTCAAGGATACGCCTGCGGATATGGGAAAAATGGCAACGGGCGCGCCAGGCGCCGCTATTCATAGCCAATTTGTCGATATCATTCGATTGGACAGTGAAGGAGCCACAGCATGAGACGCGCGTTTTTAGTGAATAGTGATAAGTGCATCGGCTGCCGTGGCTGTGCAATGGCATGTAAAAGCTTTAACCAACTGGAGCCGGAGCGCTTCTGGCGCTACGTATATCCGCTGGATAAAGAGATCTATCCGCACGAGGAGCGCGCATTTTATTCGCTGGCCTGCAACCATTGCGAAAAACCGGCCTGCGTTGCGGCATGTCCGGTAGAAGCGTACACCAAACGGGAAGATGGCGTGGTGGTGCATAACCCAGAGCGCTGCATCGGTTGTAAAAACTGCATCCGCAATTGTCCGTATGGCGCGCCGCGCTTTAACGAAGAGACGCGCAAGGCGGAAAAATGCAGCATGTGTTATGAGCGACTGGACATCGGCATGAACCCGGCCTGCGTCAATGCCTGCCCGGTGGGGGCGCTGACCCTGATCGATCTCGATGCAGACTCCATTCCGACCAATGCGGTGCAATATCCGCCAGGATTCCCGCGGATGCCGCAACTTAACCCTGGCACGCGTTTTATCCTCGCCCGTCAGCCCAAACAACCGGAGGACAAGTAATGGAAAAATATGAACTGCCTTTGGTGATCTTTACCTTATTAAGCCAGACGTCAGTAGGGATGACGCTGATCCTGACGCTGCGTTCACTCCGTGGCGAACTGGAAGGAAAACGTGTGTACTGGCTGGTTACGGGGTTAATTCTTGTGGTGGCATCTGTCGCGGCGGTACTGCATCTGGCACATCCGGACAGAGCGTATAATGCGCTGATTAACCTGAAACACGCCTGGCTGAGTCGGGAGATCCTCGGTGCTACGCTGTATGGTGTGGCGATAGGCATTACATTTCTGACTAAAGGGCACAAAGTTCCGGCTATTCTGACGTCGATGCTTGGGGTTGCGCTGGTGGTGGTGCAGGGGATGACCTATGCTGCACCGGCGATGGTGGCTATCGCCAACGGTCTGACGATGCTGTTGTTTTTGATCACAGTGTGGGTGATGGGATGTGCGACGATTCCATTGCTGAAGCTAAAACCGTCATTATCCGCGCTGCGCCAGGCGATTGTGGTTTGTCTGGCGGTGCTGATCGCCGCACCGATGATTTGGCTCATTGGCGGTACCATCATGCAGATGACAGCGCATGCGTGGCTGACGTCTCCGCTTTATCTGGTAAGTCTGGCGTGTTTGTTGCTGGCATTTGTTCTGACGCGCGGTGGTGAGCGCCGCGGGGCTGTGCTGTTTGGGCTACTGTTTGTCGGGATGTTCTTCAGTCGGTTGGTCTTTTTTGGCGATACCGTGAGTACGATTGTGAACATTGGTCATCTGTTCTGATGCGGATGAAAAAAGCCCTGCCTGCTGACAGGGCTTGTTGGTATTCGGGCGCAATTTAGCGCACAACCAGTACCGGCAGGGTCGCATGACGTACCACGCTTGAGGCGTTAGAACCCAGCAGGTGTGTGGTGATTGACGGATTACGTGAGCCAATGACCACCACGTCTGCATTCAGCTCTTCGCCGAGCTCATTGACCACGTCGCGGACGCTGCCAAAGCGGACATGCTGCTTGATGCGGGCAGGATCGATACTGAAGTGACCGACCATCGTTTGCAGTCGGGTTTCGGCTTCATGCTGTAAATGTTCTTCAAAACGACGAACGTCGGCGGCGAAGCGATGCAGGCTCAGGCTGGCAGAACCTGGTAGCACATGCAGAAGATGAATGACGCCATCCTGCTGCGCCAGAAATTCAGCGTGGCGAATCGCCTTATCGCTGAGTTCCATTTCAAAAACATCAACCGGCATAATGATTGTCTTATACATACCCGTTTCTCCCTGTTAATTAATACTCAAATCATTCAAGCATATAATAATAATTCTGTCTGCTTTCTGCAGGGGATTTTTCGCATTGTGCGGCGATTCCTTGTGCATTCGCTACCAGTGATTCTCCAGGTAAAGCACGGCCCCGACGATGATCGCCGCCATGATGAGGAATCCCAGTAATATGCTGAATGTTTCGTTCATGACCGCACCTGTCAATGAAACCGATTCAGTGTGGACGAGTCAGGCGAAAGGCGAACCAGGAAGAATGGGTGATTTTACGCAAAGTGGCGGAAAGAGGATGCGAACGCATCCTCTGGGTAAAGCGGAAAGTCGCTTATGCAGATGGGATTAACGCAGGAAGTCGCCTGCTGCTTCGGGTTGGTATTCCAGCTCCAGCACTTCGAGGTGGGTGGATGCGCCGCCCGGAAGTTCCCAGTGAATGGTGTCGCCCACACGCACGCCTAACAGCGCAGCACCGACGGGGGCCATCACTGAAAGTTGCGTATTGCTGTCGGTCATCGCCGCAGGATACACCAACGTACGCACGCGAATTTCGCCATCGCTGAGATTGCGGAATTTAACGCGGCTGTTCATGGTCACGACGTCATGCGGCATGGCTTCCGGCGAACACATTTGGGCACGATCCAGCTCGTCATTCAACGCGTCGGCAATGGGTAAATCTGCATACGCGGGTTGTTCCAGTAAGCGATCGATGCGTTCTGCATCAAGGTCGTTAATGATGATAGTTGGTCTGGACATTTTTACTCCATGTCGTCAGTACTGCGTTTTGCCGCAGGTAATATTCCCAAAAGAAAACCCTCACCGTCTGGCGGCAAGGGTTTAACTCTCCAGATGATACTGAGACTTACCCCGGGTTTGAAGTGATTTAGTTCACATTCGGGTAAATAGCTAAAAAAGCATCACTAGTATGAATTTTATTCGATAAACGTGATCGTTCTCAAATTTGCATTATGCTTTTTAAGCACGCGCCGCGGCGCGTCACTCTCTCAGTGTTCTATTACAGGAGATCTCATGAGCCAGTACGACAAAATTACTCTCAAAGATGGCAGTTATCTGTATTTTAAAGACTGGGGTAACCGCAGTGGCCAGCCGATTGTCTTCAGCCACGGCTGGCCGTTAACGGCTGATGCCTTTGAAGATCAGATGCTTTTTCTTGGCTCGAAAGGATTTCGGGTGATAGCCCACGACAGGCGCGGACATGGTCGCTCAGCCCAGCCGTGGGAGGGGCACAATATGGACCAGTATGCGGACGATCTGGCTGAACTGACCGCACACCTGAATCTGCAAAATGCGGTGCACGTTGGTCACTCAACCGGCGGTGGCGAAGTGGCGCGTTATATCGGGCGACACGGGACGCAGCGGGTGGCAAAAGCGGTATTGATTGGCGCGGTGACGCCCATTATGGTGAAAACCGAGTTCAACCCAAACGGTGTGCCGGAAGCGGTTTTCGACGGCATTCGTGAAGGGGTTGTCAATGACCGTGCCGCCTTTTTCTATGAGCTGACCGCTGCATTCTATGGCTATAACCGTCCGGGCGCGAAAGAGTCGAAAGCGGTGCGGGAAAGCTTTGTGGAGCAGGGATTACAGGGCTCAATAAAAGCGCTGTACGACTGCATCAAGGCGTTCTCGGAAACGGACCTGCGTGAAGACTTGCGCAAAATGACTATCCCAACACTGGTTATTCATGGTGATGACGATCAAATTGTCCCATTTGAGACCTGTGGCAAAGTCGCAGCGGAAATACTGCCTGACGCGCAACTGAAGGTCTATGCGGGCGGTTCCCATGGCATTTGCACCACCCATAAACAGCAGATAAATCAGGATCTGCTTAACTTTATTCAGTCGTAATCTTTAACGGATTACTCTACGCTGATCCTCTTCTATTAGGGGGATGAGCGGAGCGCAATTCGTGCTTCGCCGACGTCACATTCATCAGAGAATACTATGTATTTCTATCAACCCTCGCAGGGACACGGCCTGCCACACGACCCGCTTAATGCCATTGTTGGTCCACGGCCTATTGGCTGGATCGCCTCTCAGGATACCGCTGGTCGGGATAACCTGGCACCCTACAGCTTCTTCAACTGTTTCAATTATCATCCGCCCATTATCGGTTTTGCCAGCACCGGCTGGAAAGACAGCGTACGTAACATCATGGAAACCGGCGAGTTTGTCTGGAACCTGACCACGCGAGAGTTAGCCAGCGCGATGAATGAAACCTCCGCCAGTCTGCCACATGGCGAAGATGAATTTTTTGCCGCCGGGCTGACGAAGGCGGAAAGTCGTCTGGTGAAAGCGCCACGCGTTGCACAAAGTCCGGTGAATTTTGAATGTCGCCTGTCGCAGAGTATTCAGCTCATGACCGCGCAAGGGGAAGCCATCGAAACCTGGCTGATTCTGGGCGAAGTGGTGGGGATTCACATCGCTGAAACGCTGCTGGAAGAGGGCGTTTACCAGACCGCAAAAGCACAGCCCGTGCTGCGCGCCGGTGGCCCGACGGCCTACTATGCGATCAGCGAGTCGCACCGCTTTGACCTGGTGCGTCCGGATGCTCGCGCGAAACGTTGACGCTGTCGCCGGCGCGGATTTCGCGCCGGGACAGTGAATCAGTAACCCACTTTGTCGATGATAAACTGTTTACCACAGTTCCCCGGATGGGGTTGCGGGGCGAACGAGTCAGCGGAGAGCGGCGCGTTGATGGTCGTGGCCTTCAGTGAGAACTGGATCTCCGTCAGGTAAGCCGGATTACCGTGGCAGCTCAGTTTCACTGCGCTGACGGCCTCTTTTCCCCAGCGCCTGGCCACCGCCGCATCGAAGGCGCGGCGACTCACGCTCTTGCCGTAATTTTCACCGAGAAATACCCCTAACTCGCTGGCCTTGATCTCTTTGTTCAACCGCACCATCGTGCCAAAGTACGCATCCGGGTCGAAGCCAAAACAGGCACCGTGTTTTGCGTATTCGTAGCGCTCAAGGCAAGTACGTCCGCCCGCACCCGGCATCACGTCACTGAGTTTGGCGGCCGTTTCCAGCGACAGGCCCGTTTCGGGTGCCGCGCATTTACGGCTGGCGCGCGCTTCTGGCTGATTGGGGATGGGACGCGTGGCGCAGCCAAAGCGCATCCACCGGCGTTCATCGACCCCGCGCGACGCGATGGATTTCGGCAATCCTGGCCACAAACCGTGAACGGTCAGGAAATCGACTTTGTTAGCGGTCTCTTTTTGCAGGCGACATTCATCAGGCTCGCGGCGGTCGCGCTCATGCTGACTCTGGCAAAATCCCGTCTGCCAGGAGAGTGCCAGCACGTAACGGTCGAAATCGCCGTACTGCGTGGGCTGTAATTCGTTGGCGGTTGCCGAAGAAAGAGGGAGGAGTGAGGCGGCGAGCCACCCCCATTTTTGCCAGGTCGGTTTCATGATGGTTCTGAACTTATATAAAATCTGAATAGTATCTATTTAACCATAAAAAAAGCCCGCGAGGTGTGTTTACCCCGCGGGCCTTGATCCATTCAGCGTTTTACGTCAGGACTAGCTCCACATCGCCAGAATCGGCCAGCCAACCAGCAGCAGCATCGCAATGTAGATAACCCCGAAGATGGCGCCAAGACGCCAGTAGTCTTTGGATTTCACATAGCCGCAGCCGTAGATGATCACCCCAGGACCCGTTGCGTATGGCGTCAGACAACCCATAATCCCGATGGACAGCACCAGCAGGATACTCAAATGTTCCATCGGCACGCCCGGGATACCTTTACCGACCGCCAGAATAACCGGCAGCATTGTCGCCGTGTGCGCCGACAGGCTGGCAAACAGGTAGTGGGCAAAGTAGAACACCAGCACCAGCACAATCACCGTCGCGTTAGGCGAGAAACCTTCCAGATGGGTGCTCATGGTACCCGCGAACCAGTCGATGAACCCGGAACGGGTTAAACCGCTTGCCATCACCACAAGGGTGGCAAGGTTCACCAGCGTGTTCCAGGCGCTGTTGTATTTGGTAATGTCTTTCCACGGCACCACGTGCAGTGCCAGCATCAGAGAAACGGCGAGCAAACCGACGGCGGTGGCGTCGATCACTTCGCCGCCGAAGACCCACAAGCCTAAGCTCAGCAGAACCAGACCGACCAGCGTCCACTCTTTGCGCGTCAGAGTGCCCATGGTTTTAAGTTCATCACCCGCCCAGGCGGCGACTTCCGCACTGTGTGTGACTTCAGGTTTGTAGAGAACGTAAGAGAGCCACGGCGCAACGATCAGCAAAATGATACCGACCGGCAGGAAGCTGAGGAACCACTGCAGCCAGCTTATCTGCACACCGGCGATTTTGTTGACAAACTCCAGACCCAGCACGTTTGGCGCCGCACCCGTGACGAACATCGAAGAACTCAGGCTGGTACTGATGACCATCATCCACATCAGGTAACCGCCGATACGACGTGCGGACGGATCGTTCGGGAACGATTTAAACAGCGGTGGCAGGTTTTTGATTACCGGGAACACGGTGCCACCGGTACGCGCGGTGTTGGATGGCGTAAACGGCGCCAGCAGAATGTCGATGATGACAATCGCATAGCCCAGCGTCAGGGTACGTTTACCCATGAATTTCACCAGAAACAGCGCGATACGACGGCCAAGACCGGTGACTTCATAGCCGAGAGCGAAGATGAACGCGCCGAACACCAGCCAGACGGTGGTACTGGAGAAACCTGCCAGACCCCATTTCAGCGCTTGTTTACCGGCGTCAAATGCCGGATCCGCCAGCTCTTTGGCATCAAACAACAGGTAGTTGCTGCCAATCACGCAGATGGTGACCGCGATGAAGCTGATTGCGGTAGCCGGAATGGGCTCCAGAATCATACCGACGATCATCGCCACGAAAACGGCGAAGTAGTGCCATGCCTGAGGGGGCATGCCGTCCGGGACGGGGATAAGAAACATGACGCCCATGATTATCAAGGGGGCAAACAACTTCCATATAGTATCTTTCGATAAAGACATAAGTGATTCTCCGGAAAGGATCTTTTCAATAATTGTGTAAATGTTTAATTTGAGAAATCTGGGCCAAAAACCACGTTACGATCAGCAGGTCGGCACTGCCGCCAGGACTGAGATTGCGTTCAATGCAGTGGCTGTCGAACTGATGCAGATGAGTGAGATCGGCGGGGGTTCGGATGCCCCCTTGTTGTAACAATGCGTTTGCCTGCTGCTGTATCCAGCGCAGTCCTGCCGCACCGCCACGCGAGGCAACGTTGGTGTCGCCGTTGAGCGCAATCAGCAGGAGTAAGGTGTCGAGCAGTGCCAGCTCGGGATCGCGCCCCTCAGCTAACAGGGCGCGATAGTGTGGAAGCGCATGGCGGATAACCAATGGATATCCCGCTTCGGCTTCGCCACGTGCGCCGGTTAATCCCAGTTGCTGATAAAGTCGCTGACCTGCCGTGATTTGTTGATTGTTATTGCGCAGTTCGCGCTCGGTCAGACCGCGACAAAAGCTGGCGGCGGTAGTGCAGATCGTTTCCGGTGTAACAGATTGCCGTTGCTGATGTAGACGGCCAATGGCGGCACACAGCAGGCCGAGAGAAAAAATGCTGCCCTTATGGGTGTTCACACCCGCGGTGGCCCGAAACATGTCGGCTTCACAGGCCATACCTAACGGGCGTAAGCCGTTTAATACGGCGTCGGCTGGCATTTGCGCGCAGCAGGCACCGTATTCAATAAAACGCGGCAACCAGGCCTGAATGGCCAGCGCGCTGCGGTGAAAATCCGTCAACGACATGTCTTTATGCGCGCCACAGTTCAGACGATCGACCAGCCCGGGTTTTGGCGTCAGGTTGACTTCCGTCAGCATTGCGCGCCACGCCAGATGGCCGTACGCGTCAACCAGCGTGTGGGGAAGGGCGGTGGTTTCAACGGGCATATCGGGAATCGGCAGCATGCAGTAGCGCCTCCATGTGGTTGATCAGAAAGGAGAGCGTATGGGTTTTCCCACGCGCGCATTCCGCCGCGTTCTGTTCGCACAGCAGACAGCGGCGAGGGGGAAGCGCGAAATGGCGGCGGGAGAGAATTTCGCCTCCGGGAGTGAGCACATCGATGTCCCACAAACGTCCCAGAGGATGAGTCTGTTCGAGCTCAATGGTTGCGAGCTTGATGTCACGGGCCGGTGCCTCAATCGAGAGCATGCCTTCTGGCCCGCTGGCTGAGGCCAGTGCAGCCTGCTCCCTGATAGGCCAGTCCGCCTGCGCCGCCAGCGTACGCAGGGCGGTCACGCCATGATTAAAGAGGCGACGGGTGAGCTCGCTGTCTTTAATCGGGCCAGGCGCTACCACGGTAAAGGAGACCAGTGGAATAGGATGGCGCGCCAGCCAGACGTGTTGCCGTGCCTGTCGCTCATCCCGACTGACGAGTAGCTCGGGAATTGAAACTGCGTGGCGGGTGGCCTGTTCAGGGAGCAGGTGCATGGCTTATTCCTTCACCTGATGAACAACGTCGATCACTGAACCATCGCGATAGCGCACTACGGCAATCACGCGGTCGGTGAATTCGATTGGACGAGGTTCGCCAGTGAGTTGCTGTGCACGTTCGCGTAACCACTCAATCGAGACGACCTTCATCCCCGCGTCTTTCAGGCGTTCTGCCAGTTCCGGACGCGCCGGGTTAACCGCAATACCATGATCGGTAACCAGAATATCGACGCTGGAACCCGGTGTGACGCAGGTCAGCACGTTATCTACCAGCGTCGGAATACGGCCACGTACCAGCGGCGCGACGATGATTGACAGCGCAGCGGCGACGGCGGTATCGCAGTGACCGCCGGACGCGCCGCGAATGACGCCGTCAGAACCGGTCAGCACGTTGACGTTAAACTGGGTGTCGACTTCAAGCGCACTCAGCACGACCACGTCCAGACGGTCAACGGAGGCCCCTTTTGAACCCCAGTTGGCATACTGATTTGCACTGATTTCGATGTGATTCGGGTTGCGCGCCAGAGATTCAGCGGCGCTGCGGTCAAAGCTCTGTACGTCCAGCAGTTTGCGAATCAAACCTTTTTCATGCAGGTCGACGATAGTGGCGGTGATGCCGCCCAGGGCGAAATCTGCGCGGATATTGCGGCTGCGCATTTTGTCTTCCAGGAAGCGAGTGACCGCCAGCGAGGCACCGCCGGTACCGGTTTGCAGTGAAAAGCCTTCTTTGAAATAGCCGGAGTGGGCGATGACCTCGGCCGCGCTGCGGGCAATCAGCAGTTCACGCGGGTTAGTGGTCATTCGGGTGGCGTCGGCCCCGATTTTATCGGCATCACCGACCTGGTCTATTTGCACTATCAGATCAACCTGATCCTGGGTGATGCTGGCCGGGTTGTGTGGATAAGGCAGCAGTTGCTCCGTCAGTAGCACCACCTGGTTGGCGCTTTCCGCGTCAACGCGGGCATAGCCGAGTGAGCCGCAGCACGCTTTACCGGTATAGCCGTTGGCGTTACCGAAAGGATCGCATGACGGGACGCCGAGGAAGGCCACGTCAATGCTGAGTTCGCCGCTTTGTACCAAATGCACGCGCCCGCCGTGGGAGTGAACCTGGACGGGCTCTGCCAGCAGGCCGCGAGAGATCTCTTCTGCCAGCGGTCCGCGCAGACCGGAAGTATAAATGCGGCTGACGACGCCGTGACGAATATGGTCGACCAGCGGTGCGTGGCAGTCACTCAGGGAACTGGAGGCCAGCGTCAGGTTTTTAAATCCCATGCTGGCAATGGTTGCCATCACCAGGTTGAGGGTCAGGTCGCCGCCGCGAAACGCGTGGTGGAAGGAGATGGTCATGCCATCCTGTAAACCGGAACGGCGGATCGCCTCTTCAAGACTCGCGCACAGTTTTTGGTCACGCGGTTTTTGTGCCTGCAGAGCTTGTTTCGCGGTGCTCGTATAGGTGGAAAGGTCACTTTCGGCCTGGCGACTCCAGGCTGCTACCCGTTC
Organism: Citrobacter sp. T1.2D-1; assembly: GCF_950098555.1. Classification (NCBI taxonomy): domain Bacteria; kingdom Pseudomonadati; phylum Pseudomonadota; class Gammaproteobacteria; order Enterobacterales; family Enterobacteriaceae; genus Citrobacter; species Citrobacter sp. T1.2D-1. The sequence continues at coordinate 129,155 of NZ_CATNHH010000078.1, read as the reverse complement.
CTGTCGTTGAAACTGTTCGTTTTTCTGGGTCATTGTTTTTGCCTTATTCTTCGCGGATGCCGGAAAGTTCTGCGCGGGAGAGCACCAGACGTGCGCGCTCGATCACCGGGCTGTCGACCATCTTGCCGTTCAGGGAGACCACCCCGAGGCCTTCGCGGGCGGCGGCTTCTGCGGCTTCCACGACCAGACGCGCATGCGTCACTTCTTTTTGCGTCGGGGCATACAGGTTGTGCAGCAGTTCAATCTGGCGTGGGTTGATCAGCGATTTGCCGTCAAAGCCCAACTGTTTGATGTGGGCCGCTTCATGCAGAAAGCCCGCTTCGTTGTTGGCATCGGAATAGACGGTATCGAACGCCTGAATCCCGGCGGAGCGTGCGGCCTGTAAAATCGAGCAGCGGGCAAACAGTAATTCAGTGCCCTCTGGTGAACGTTCTGTACGCAGGTTGCGTACGTAGTCTTCCGCTCCCAGCGCGATCCCGATCAGACGCTCGGAGGCGTGGGCAATTTCTACGGCGCGGGTGATACCTAACGGCGATTCGATGGCGGCCAGCAGACCTGTACTGCCTGGCTCGCGACCGCAGGCTTTTTCAATACGCAGAATTTCGCTTTCGATATCGATAACATCCTGAGCGGTATCGGTTTTCGGCAGCCGAACCACGTCAGCACCGCCGCGAACGACCGCTTCCAGATCGTTGATCCCCCATTCGGAATCCAGCGCATTTACGCGCACAATGGTTTCGACGTCGTGGTAGAGCGGATGCTGCAGCGCGTGGTAGACCAGGCGACGCGCGGTGTCTTTTTCACGCAGTGCGACGGAGTCTTCCAGGTCAAACATCAGGGCATCTGCCGGATAGATGAAAGAGTTGCTGACCATTGCGGCATTGGCGCCGGGAACAAACAGCATGCTGCGGCGAGTGCGCGTTTTGCGCTGTTGTAAAGAAGCGGAAATCATTGGCGATCCTCCCAGGGCAGGGCCGGGATGCCGCTGGCGCGTGCCAGTAATGCTTCCAGTCGTGCACGTAAAATGCAGTCCAGCGCGCCTTTATCATCGACATTCAATTGCACGCCGCGCACGTCATACTGCGCCAGAACATCCAGAATGGTGGCGCGAATGGCCTCGCCAAACTGTTTCTCAACGCTGCTGTTGATCTGCAGATCAATATCCTGCGTATCGAGAGGGGCGATGCGTATCATCACATCACCGGACTCAAGTGTGCCTGCGACGGCAGCCTGATTTATTTTCATTTTTCACCTGTTACTAATGCGGGGGTCTTTTGGCGGACTGTCGCGGGAGCGGGCGCGCGTTCAGGCATGCTTTGCAGGTACTGCAAAGTGGCTGAAGGCACCAGCGACGCGATAGCCGTGAGATCTTTTTTCACGAGCAGTTTGCGCACCAGAGAGGCGGAGATCGGCGTCTCCTGGAAACACAGTCGCTCTATTTCCACCAGTTCAATGGGCGGGGCGGGGAGGGTCGGCGTTTCCAGCCAGAAACGCATATCGTGGTTATACTGGGCGGTTACGCCGCAAAACGGTTCCGTACCGACGAAGCGATGGGTGATCCCCAGCGCGGGTGCCAGATACTGACGGAAAATTTTTAAATCAATTTCGGTGTAGCAATGGTTGATGACGCTCTGTTCTTTGATGAAGTAGCACGGGAATGTGGCACGCGAAATGATGTATTCCGAACCGCGATGGACGGTGAGATGCGCAATATCCGACGTGCCTTTAAGCACCAGATCGAGTCGGTCCTCATACGGGAAACGCGAGGTATCTTCTTTCACCAGAAACAGATGAAGCCAGTCACACTGCGCCGCTGCCTGTTTGATCAAATAGCGGTGACCATTGGTGAACGGGTTGGCATTCATCACGATACAACCGATTTTCTTTCCGTCATGACGCAGTTTGCTCAACGACTCCGCGTAGCGTTTCAGACGCGTGGTGCTGTTTTCCATCAGCACCATGATGCCGGGAACGCTGGTGAGGGTGGAAAATCCGCACTGCCTGAACAACGTTTCGTACTCTGTTTTGGTATAAATGAAGAGATGCGTGCAGTGTCTTTCGTAGGCGAGATTGATGAGTTCTGTCGCCAGCGTGAGCGCTAAACCTTCACCGCGTACCGATTCGCTAATGGCAACGCACTTAATGATATTTCCGGCAATACCGCCGCAGGCGATGAGTTTTTCGTCGCGGGTAACGGTAATAAAAACCTCAACGGTGGTATCGACGCTCAGATCATTTTCTTTCAGGAATTGCGTGATCGCCGCCATTTTTATATTTTCTGAGCGTTTGACGCGCGTGAACACATTATTACCAAACATAGTGGATGAGTCCTGAAGATATATTGTTGTTGCCAGTATTGTGCGTATGTTGTATGAGAATACTATTTGATAACGTTTTGTTTTCATTCCGGGAAAAAGACGATTTTGCAAAGGTCTATTTCTTTTTTTCCCGAATGCATACATCGTAAGGAGTATTTCGGAGATAAATTTTGATTTATTTCACAAAGGCTTAGATGGTTTTTATGAGTTTAATGGTTTTAAGTTTTTTAATTATTCTTATTGCAGATTGTGACGTGGAGTTAAATGACTTAATTGATTTAATGTGGTGAATCTGTAACGATCGTCTTTATTATTTCTGTGTTTGGATAGAACATTTTTATTACATTTGCTGGCTAACTATACCGAATAATGCCCATTAAGGAACAGTCATGTTGGTTCAAAAAAATAAAAAGCCGTTTTCTTTTTTTCGCCGACTGGCATTTCCGTTACGCATTTTTCTGCTTATTCTCGTTTTCTCAGTGTTCATTATTGCCGCACTGGCACAGTATTTTTCCGCCAGTTTTGAGGATTATTTGAGTACACATGTCCGCGATATGGCGATGAACCAGGCGAAGATTATTGCCGCCAACGACAGCGTCATTGCGGCAGTGAAGGCACGCGATTACCAACGGCTGGCAACCATTGCCGGTAAACTGCAGAGCGATACCGATTTTGATTATGTGGTGATTGGCGATAGTCACTCTATTCGACTTTATCACCCTAATCCGGAGAAAATCGGTTACCCGATGCAGTTCACTAAACCGGGCGCGCTGGAGAGAGGGGAGAGTTATTTCATTACCGGGACGGGGTCGATTGGGCTGGCGATGCGGGCAAAAACGCCCATCTTTGATGATGACGGTAACATCATCGGCGTGGTCTCCATTGGCTATCTGATCAGCAAAATTGACAGCTGGCGGCTGGACTTCATTCTGCCGATGGCTGGCGTGTTTGTTCTGCTGTTGGTGGTTCTGATGCTACTCTCCTGGTTTTTTGCCGCCCACATCCGTCGCCAGATGATGGGGATGGAACCCAAGCAAATTGCCCGGGTGGTTCGTCAGCAGGAAGCGTTGTTCAGCTCAGTATATGAAGGGCTGATAGCTGTCGATCCGGACGGCTATATTACGGCCATTAACCGCAGTGCGAGAAAGATGCTCGGTCTGCGTTCGCCGGGCCGACAATGGTTGGGTAAACCGATTCATGAAGTGGTGAGCCCGTCGGATTTCTTTACCGAACAGATTGCTGAAAGGCGTGTGGACGCAATGGTGAACTTCAATGGCCTGAGCGTTATCGCCAACCGCGAGGCGATCCGTTCAGGCAATGAACTGCTGGGGGCGATCATCAGTTTCCGCAGCAAAGACGAAATCGCCACCCTGAACGCGCAACTGACACAGATTAGGCAATATGTGGAGAGCCTCAGAACGTTACGACATGAACATCTGAACTGGATGTCAACGCTCAATGGCCTGCTGCAAATGAAAGAATACGATCGGGTCAGGGAGATGGTACAGGGGGAGTCGCAGGCACAGCAGCAGCTGATCGACAGCCTGCGCGAGGCGTTTGCCGATCGCCAGGTGGCGGGTCTGCTGTTTGGTAAGGTTCAGCGCGCGCGCGAACTGGGTCTCAAAATGACGATCGTTCCCGGAAGCCAGCTTCAGCAACTGCCGGAAGGGCTGGACAGTACCGAGTTTGCGGCGATTGTCGGGAATCTTCTCGATAACGCGTTTGAAGCCAGCTTGCGTACCGAGCAAGGGAATAAGGTTGTGGAACTGTACCTGAGCGATGAAGGCGATGATGTGGTGATCGAAGTTGCCGACCAGGGATGCGGTGTCCCTGAAGCATTGCGCGAAAAAATATTCGAACAAGGTGTGAGCACCCGTTCCGATGAGCCAGGTGAGCACGGCATCGGACTGTATTTGATTGCAAGTTATGTGGGGCGCTGTGGCGGAATGATTACTCTGGAAGATAATAATCCCTGCGGCACCTTATTCTCTCTTTTTATTCCGAAAGTGAAAAAGAACAATGACGGAACCATTAACCCTATTAATCGTTGAAGATGAAATGTTGCTTGCTGAGATGCATGCCGAGTACATTCGCCATATTCCTGGTTTTCATCAGATCTGGTTAGCCGGTAATCTGGCGCAGGCAAGAATGATGATTGAACGGTTCAAACCGGGTCTCATTTTGCTGGATAACTACCTTCCGGACGGGAAGGGGATCTCGCTGCTGCATGAGTTGACGGCGTCGCATTATCCCGGCGGGGTGGTCTTTACCACCGCAGCCAGCGATATGGAAACGGTGGCGGACGCCGTGCGCAGCGGGGCGTTTGATTATCTGATCAAACCTATCGCTTATGAGCGCCTGGGACAGACGCTCACCCGTTATCAACAGCGTAGACGGATGCTGGCAGAAAACGACAGTGCCAGCCAGCGACAAATTGATGAGATGTTTAATGCCTACGCGCGAGGTGAGCCGAAAGATGAATTACCCACCGGTATTGATGCCTTAACGCTCAATGCGGTTAAAAAGCTGTTTGCTGACCCGCAGGTACAGCACACTGCTGAAACCGTCGCGCAGGCGCTGACCATCAGCCGTACGACCGCCAGACGGTATCTCGAATACTGCGCCAGTCGGCATCTGATTATTGCGGAAATTGTGCATGGTAAAGTGGGGAGACCACAGCGTATTTACCACGGTTAATGACGGTTTGGCCGGATGAGACGCACAGCGCCACCATCCGGCATTGGCCCTGAATCAGCCTCCCGTCACCGCGGAAGATGAACCTGGAACCATCACTTCAGTCGCGATGATAACGATCAACAGCCCGACCATGACCGGTACGGATGTGCGTTTTACCACTTCGAACGGCGAGATTTTTGCCATCCCCGCCACCGCCACGACCACGCCGGAGACCGGGGAGATCGTACGGCCCAGGTTGGACGCCTGCAGCATTGGAATCGACAGGTACGCCGGGTTGATGCCCGATGATTGCGCCAGCTTAGGAATCATTTCAACGAAGGCATAGAACGGCGCGTTACCGGAGCCGGTAGTCATTGCTGCCAGCATAGTCAGAATCACCAGTACCAGCATCAGGATGATGCTCGCCGATCCAAATGAGGTGGCGATGGAGATCAGACTCTGGATGAAGCCAATCGTGCTCAGACCCTGCGCGAACACGCCTGCCGCGACTAACAGCATTACCACGTTTGCAAAAGCGTCGGCCATGCCGCGATACGCCACTTCGAGTCCTGAATACACTTTCTGAGTGTTGAAACCCCGGACGAATTCCAGTACCGCAGCGATAAGCATGCAGAGCACCAGAATCGTAATGATGTGCAGTTGTGGCCCCCACTTGCCGTCAAAAATCAGCACCCCGATAATCGGCGTAAACGGCAGAATGGCGTAGAACGCCGGTGCCGTGGTGGTGATTTCATTCACGTCGAGCATTTCATGGGCAGCATTCTCTTTTTTATCCAGATAGCGCTGCCAGAAATAGTGCGCAATCGCCATCCCGATAATCGCCGCAATGGAAATCGGCAGCGTGGTTTTAAAGGCAAAATCGATCAGCGGCATTTCGGCCGCTTTTGCAGCCAGCACCACATCACCGGAGGTGGGGGAAAGGATAATCGCCGCAGGCGAGGCACAGATGGCCGCAGCGGCCCCCCGGCTAATTCCCACGTTAACCATGATCGGGAAAAGCGTTGCCATCAACAACACGCCGAGCCCGGTGGCGGAAGAGACAGCCAGGGACATCAGACAGGCGACAAAATAGGCGGCAATCATTAGCAGATAAGGTGAATTGATGTACTGCAACGGCTTAGAAGCCAGTTTCACGACCATATCGTTCGCGCCGATGTGGGTCATGTAGGCGGCAAAACCGCAGAGCATCATGATCATCATACCGAGATCGCCACCACGGCTCATCAGCAGGATTTTGACGTACTCAACGATATCCGTTGCGGAATAGCCCGTAGACGTTTCGCTGGAGGGCAGCACTTTATGGCCCATCAGGGCGCTGATAATCAGCAGCGCCAGACCGCCAACAAAGAGCACGCCGGTAGCCGAATACCCTTTAATGATGTAGCGCGCTACACCCACAATAACCACAACTCCAATAAGGAGTTCGATAAAAGTCAACATTGTTTCCCCTGTCGCGTGGACACCAGAAGTAAAATTAAGAAAATGCCAATTGTTGGTGTGAAAATGTGCCGAATAAGTGCGTGCTACTTGCTGATTAAAATCAATAAACAGAACGATTAACTGTCGGTAAGCGGCTATTTTTACGTTAGGGTGATGAAGACGGAATATTTTATTTTCCTGTTTTCCGGAAAATGCCTGGTTGTTTGTGATTTGTTTTGTTTTTGTTTTATCATTGTTAATTGATAAGGGTTGAAGAGTGTTTTTACCGCAATTGTGTTAAAGTCAGACAATATCTGACTGATAATTCAGCGATAAATAACATTACAAAGAACGTGGTTTAATTGATGAATTCAAAATCTTAGAACAATCTGATTCATGTCAGTGCTACCGCTGTTAAGGTTTCATTCAAGTTATTTTTGATACAATAAAGACTGAACTTAAGAATGGTAATAAATGTTGTGAGCGCAGCTAAAAAATATTTTCTCTTTTTTTCATTTCTTTTTATTCAGTTAGCGATGCTGCCGCAGGCGGTGGCGGAAGAAAAAGGGTGGTTTAATACCTTTACCGACAATGTTGCCGAAACCTGGCAGCAGCCTGAGCATTATGATTTGTATATTCCCGCTATTACGTGGCACGCGCGTTTTGCCTATGATAAGGAAAAAACGGACCGCTATAACGAGCGTCCGTGGGGCGGCGGTTTTGGTCAGTCGCGCTGGGATGAAAAGGGAAACTGGCACGGCCTGTACATTATGGCCTTCAAAGATTCCTGGAATAAATGGGAACCGATTGGCGGTTATGGCTGGGAGAGTACCTGGCGACCTCTGCCGGATGACAATTTCCATTTGGGACTCGGTTTTACCGCCGGGGTGACGGCACGTGACAACTGGAACTACATTCCTCTTCCGGTCCTGCTGCCGTTAGCTTCCATTGGCTACGGTCCTGCGACGTTTCAGATGACCTATATCCCTGGTACCTATAACAACGGTAACGTCTACTTTGCGTGGATGCGTTTTCAGTTCTGAACCAATGAATGGCAATAAACGTAATATAAAACATAGCGTTATAAGCTTATGCTAAAAAATAACGCGACTTTTATCACTTTTTGCCAAAGTTCGACTGGACAAAGTGAACCACAATTGGTGTACTGGTACCCGACACAGCATTTGTGTCTATTTTTCATGTAAAGGTAATTTTGATGTCTAAGATTAAAGGTAACGTTAAGTGGTTTAATGAGTCCAAAGGATTCGGTTTCATTACTCCGGAAGATGGCAGCAAAGATGTGTTCGTACACTTCTCTGCAATCCAGACCAATGGTTTTAAAACTCTGGCTGAAGGTCAGCGTGTAGAGTTCGAAATCACTAACGGTGCCAAAGGCCCTTCTGCTGCAAACGTAACTGCTCTGTAAGCTTACGTCAGCAAGATTTCAAAACCCGCTTATTAGCGGGTTTTTTTTGGTCTCTAGTGCGCGCTGGAGGCGGAAAACAGCCAGAACGCCAACGCCGTCATCGCAAAGGATCCCAACAGGTTGGCCAACACATTTAGCATTGCCCAGCCCAGTCGTCCTTCCTGAAGCAGAAAGACCACTTCCGCCGAAAAGGTAGAGAATGTCGTCAGGCCGCCACAAAAGCCGGTTGTGATCAGCACCTTCCACATGGGATCGATGTTGGTCATGCGACTAAACCATGCCAGACCCATACCAATGATGAACGCGCCAAGTAAATTTGCGGTCAGGGTTCCCATCGGAATCGCCTGATGCATAGGGTTAAACCGCATACTGAGCATCCATCTCGCTACACTTCCTGTGCCACCGCCAATAAAAACCGCTAAAAGAAGTTGTAACACTGCATAATCCTGCTATTTGGTTGGTATATAAGATAAGTGTAACGCCGAATAATCATTGTTGGCGAGTGTGATAAACCTGACCGGAGGAGTTATGTTAGTTGCTGCTGGGCAATTTGCCGTCAGTCCTGTGTGGGAAAAGAATGCAGATACCTGCGTCGCACTCATGTCGCAGGCGGCGGAAAACGGCGCATCGTTGCTGGTTCTGCCGGAGGCATTGCTGGCGCGAGACGATTCGGATCCCGACCTGTCGGTGAAATCCGCCCAGCATTTAGAGGGGGATTTCCTGAAACAGCTGCTGCGGGAAAGCGCATCGAATACGATGACCACCATTCTCACACTTCATGTCCCTTCGCGACCCGGTCGTGCGGTGAACACGCTGGTGGCACTGCGCGGGGGGAAAATCGTGGCAAGCTACGGCAAGCTGCATCTTTATGATGCCTTCTCCATTCAGGAGTCCCGTAACGTTGACGCTGGCAACGCCATCGCGCCACTGCTTGACGTTGAGGGGCTCAGGGTAGGGTTGATGACCTGCTATGACCTGCGCTTTCCCGAATTGTCGATGGCGCTTGCGTTGCAGGGCGCGGAAGTCCTGGTGTTGCCGGCAGCCTGGGTCAAAGGGGCGCTGAAGGAACACCACTGGTCAACACTGTTGGCGGCCCGCGCTCTTGATACCACCTGTTATATGATTGCCGCAGGGGAGTGCGGTAACAAAAACATTGGTCAGAGTCGTATCATCGACCCCTTTGGCGTGACAATTGCGGCTGCGGCAGAAGTTCCGACGCTTGTTATGGCGGAGATTTCCGCACAGCGGATCCGCCAGGTGCGGGCACAGTTACCGGTATTACGTAACCGCAGATTTGTGCCACCGCAATTATTATGACGTTTTTTTAAACACTGCTTGATTCACCTTGTTACAGATTGCTATTGTGTGCGCGCGTCAAATGACCGTTAATATTCTCAGGTTACTAAGGGCGCGCTACGCCGCCTGTTTTAAGTTAAGAAGGTATCTATGGGTGAGATTAGTATTACCAAACTGCTGGTGGTGGCTGCACTGGTCGTTCTGCTGTTTGGTACCAAGAAGTTACGTACACTGGGTGGAGACCTGGGCACGGCGATTAAGGGTTTCAAAAAAGCGATGAATGATGAAGATGCGGGCGCGAAAAAAGACGCAGACGGCAACATTCAGGCTGAAAAACTCTCTCATAAAGAGTAATACCCGGAGTTAAAGGCTCATCCGTCTTACTCTGACGTGAAAAAACCCGCGATTAAGCGGGTTTTTTATGGGCGAAATGTAAGTATTTATTTCGAAATTACTTCACTTCCATCCCTTTTGCCTGCAGGTCAGCGTGGTAAGACGAACGGACGAACGGTCCGCAGGCAGCATGGGTAAAGCCCATCGCCATCGCTTCCGCTTTCATCTCTTCAAATTCGTCCGGGCTGACATAGCGTTGAACCGGCAGGTGGTGACGACTTGGCTGCAAATACTGGCCCAGCGTCAACATGGTCACGCCGTGACGACGCAAATCACGCATGACTTCAATGATTTCGGCATTCGTCTCGCCAAGACCAACCATCAGACCAGATTTGGTTGGGATCTCCGGATGCGCTTCTTTAAAGCGTTCCAGTAATTTGAGTGACCAGTTATAGTCTGCACCCGGGCGCACCTGACGATAAATGCGCGGTACGTTTTCAAGGTTATGGTTGAAAACGTCCGGCGGAGTGGCGGTCAGAATTTCCAGAGCGCGATCCATACGGCCACGGAAGTCGGGCACCAGCGTTTCAATCTTAATCGTTGGGCTTTTCTCACGAATAGCGGTAATGCAATCGGCAAAGTGCTGAGCGCCACCATCACGCAGGTCATCACGGTCAACGGAGGTGATCACCACATAGCGCAGGGCCATATCGGCAATAGTTTGCGCCAGCTTAACCGGTTCGTTGGCGTCCGGTGCCACAGGGCGGCCATGGGCCACATCGCAGAACGGGCAACGACGGGTACAAATGGCGCCGAGGATCATAAATGTGGCGGTACCGTGGTTGAAACACTCCGCAAGGTTTGGGCAAGAGGCTTCTTCACAAACAGAATGCAGGCCATTCTTACGCATTGCCGCTTTGATACCCTGGATACGAGTGGAGTCTGCTGGAAGCTTAATTTTCATCCATTCCGGCTTGCGGAGCAGGGCTTCGCGCTCTGTAGCCACATTTTTGACCGGGATAAGGGCCATCTTATCGGCATCGCGGTATTTAACACCGCGTTCCATCACAATGGGTTTACTCATAGCGTGCATGTTCCAGTTGCGAATAACGAGGGAAAGCGTTTCAATTCAAGGGAATGTTGTATTTATCAACTATTTTTGAATTAACGACACGCAGTATATCATTGAAACGGGTCTTAAAGCAGCCTGAGTGGCCGGCAAAATGTAAAATAGTTGTTGTTTTGTGCCATTTGCTCAGCATCAGTTTTGACCAGGTCGCAACATTTCTTTTTCAGAATGCGTCGCGGATCACCGTGATGACATTCTCCAGTACCGGATCGCGTAAGCTCAGCTTGTTGTAATGCAGTGAGAAGTCGATTTTTTCCTGGTTCAGGGACGAGTGAGGGATCCGCTGAAGCGGCCAGCAGTGGTTGAACAGCGTGAAGAAGCGCGCAGGCATAATACCCACCAGATCGCTGTGCGCAATGAGCGATGCCAGCGTGAAAATGTTGTAACTGCTAAAGCTGATTTGCCTGTCGGGAAACAGTTCCTGGATACGCTGGCGCAGGAGCGTGAAGCTTTGCCCTTCGATCATTAACAAGCTATGTTCCGCGCCATCGAGGGCCTCAGGGGCCGGGGAGCGCGTCAGGGAAGGGTGGTTCTGACGACAGACCAGTTCGATTTTGTCAGAAAACAGAACATGATTCTCTACCGCACGGTTGCTGTAGATGTGGTTATCGATAATCAAATCGCTCTGAAACTGGCTGAGTTGCGTTTCGGCGTCATGAACGGGGATGTTACGCAGATGCAGTTGCGGATGGCGCGTTTTGATGGCGTGATAAATGGTCGGCATCACCAGCGCGCCGATAGACGGTGTGGTCCCGATAGTAATCGTCCGTTGTTTATCGTAGCTGCCGGTGAGGTCCAGGGCCCCGAGAATGGACTCCAGCCCCTGGCTAATATACTCGTGTAGATGAGTGGCATAGGTAGTGGGTGTCACGCCCTGGCCTTTTCGGATAAACAAAGGGTCGGGAAATATTGTGCGTAATTTTTGAATAGACTGGCTGATCGCGGAGGGTGTCAGATTAAGAATTTTCGCAGCATTGACGATCCCCTTATGAACATAAACGGCTTCAAAAATAGTCAGCAGGTTCAGGTCTATATTTCTCAGCGTTCTGAAAATTTGCGGCTTATCTTCGGGGCGATGTTCATAGAAATGTCCTTTCGGCTTACTTTTCTCACTCACGTTCTAACTCCAATTTAATTCACATTATAAATAATAGTGGTGTTTTGTATTTGTTATGAGTATGCGTTTTTCACCACTATTGTTCATCTCGCGGTATCGATAACCATTTTATGGCAATTGATTGAAGGTTTAACGTTTGTATAAAGAAAAATCCTACGTCATTTTTTTAAATGACGGAGTAAAGGCGTTAAAAATTCAAGCTAAGATAGACAGAAAATATAGAAACCCGGAGGCATTGTAAAGCATTTGAGCGGGAAGGAGGGAATGGCCCGCGAATTTTTGGGCCATTGCATTCAATGAGTTAAGCAGGGATATATTCGTAAGGGGGATTATTTAGCAGCGCTAAAATATTGGCTAATAATCGTGGTCGGATATTATCTGTCGTGGCCTCGTTATCCCATTGAGATATTTTTGTCATTTCCATACCTGCATAGCCACATGGATTAATTCGTAAGAAAGGTGAAAGATCCATATTAACGTTTAATGCCAGTCCGTGGAAAGAACAACCGCGACGAATGCGCAAACCGAGAGAACATATTTTCTTTTCACCGACATAAACGCCAGGGGCATCCGCACGCGGGTGGGCGTCAATATCCCGTTCTGCCAGGGTATTCACCACGGTCTGTTCCAGCAGCGTGACCAGTTCCCGTACGCCCAGTTTACGCCGCTTCAGGTTCAGCAGCACATACATGACCTGCTGACCCGGTCCGTGGTAAGTCACCTGTCCGCCGCGATCGCTTTGAATGACCGGGATATCCCCTGGCATTAAAACATGTTCTGCTTTGCCTGCCTGACCCTGAGTGAAAACAGGGTAGTGCTCAACCAGCCAAATTTCATCGGCGGTATGTTCATCGCGGGTGTTGGTAAAGTCGTGCATGGCCTGGGAGACGGGTTCGTAGGGTTGAAGACCGAGCTGGCGGACCAGTATTTTATCCTGAGACAAAACAGCATCTCCGTAGAGAAGTAACCAATGGGGGAGAGAAGTATATCACAGCGAAGAGAAGGCGAGGTGGGCACCCGAACAAGGTCGGGGCCCGAACCTGTATTACAGAACCATACGGACGATTTCGATGTTACCGAGCTCTTCGTACAGGGTTTCAACCTGCTCAATATGGGTCGCGTTGATGGTAATTGAAACCGAGTGGTAATTGCCTTTGCTGCTGGGTTTTACCGTCGGGGAGTAATCACCTGGCGCATGGCGCTGTACCACTTCAACCACCTGTTCAACCAGCTCAGGTAACGCCTGCCCCATGACTTTGTAAGTAAAAGGAGTAGGGAATTCAAGCAGTTCGTTAAGTTTGGTTTTCATGTCAGCTCCGGCGTAACGTAAATAAATAACAACTCCCGCCAGAGGGCGGGAGTTTTACTGATGCTTAGTATATGGGGATGGAAATCACACTTTCAAGTGTTCAATTTTTAACCAAACCAGTGATGGAACATTAACTTAATGTAATCAATGATTTTGCTGAAGAAGTTGCCTTCGGGGATTTCCTGCAGTACGACCAGAGGACGCTGCTCAATGGTTTTACCGTCAAGCTGGAAGTTGATGGTACCGACCACCTGATTTTTCTGCAACGGAGCATGCAACTCCGTGCTGTTCAGCACATAGCTGGCCTTCAGGTCTTTCATACGGCCACGCGGGATGGTCAGATACACATCTTTATCGACCCCTAAGGAGGCGCGATCGGTATCACCAAACCAGGACGGTTCAGATGCGAATTCTTTGCCTGCTTTCAGCGGATTAACCGTTTCGAAGAAACGGAAGCCCCAGGTCAGCAGTTTTTTGCTTTCTGTTTCACGCCCTTTATAGGTGCGTCCGCCCATGACCGCTGAGATCAAACGCATCTGACCTTCAGTCGCCGAAGCAACGAGGTTGTAGCCAGCTTTGTCAGTGTGACCCGTCTTGATACCATCCACCTTCAGGCTGTTGTCCCACAGCAGGCCGTTACGGTTCAACTGACGGATGCCGTTAAAGGTGAACTCTTTTTCTTTGTAGACGGAGTACTCGTTAGGAACGTCGCGGATCAACGCCTGACCAATCAGCGCCATATCACGGGCGGAGCTGTACTGACCGTCGGCATCCAGACCGTGAACCGTCTGGAAGTGGGTGTTTTTCAGGCCCAGCGCGTTCACGTAACTGTTCATCAGCCCGACAAACGCATCCTGGCTGCCGGCAGAAAAGTCAGCCATCGCGACACAGGCATCGTTACCGGACTGCAGGTTAATCCCGCGAATCAGTTGCGACACCGGAACCTGCATGCCAGGTTTCAGGAACATCAGCGATGAACCTTTAAAGACCGGATTACCCGTGGCCCAGGCGTCATTACCGATAGTGACCAAATCCGTTTCTTTGAACTTACCCGCTTTCATTGCCTGACCGATAACGTAACTGGTCATCATTTTGGTCAGACTGGCCGGGTCACGACGCGTATCGGCGTTCTGTTCCGCCAGCACTTTACCGGAGTTATAGTCAATGAGGATATAGGACTCCGCGTCGATCTGCGGAACACCCGGGATCATGGTTTTGATGTTCAGGTCATCGGCATGCGCGCCTGAAATAGCGGCTGTACAAAGAGCCGTGGTGAGCGCCATGCGCTGCAGGAAACGAGCGGAAAAAGTGGTCTTCATGGTCTGAACTACGACGTCCGTGATGGAATTAAAAAAAGTGCCCTACTATAGCAAATGCAATACCGGCAGGCATCTGACTTTCCGCACGACTTTGTTAACGTAGTTAACGTCATTTACAGAAATTGACACTTCAGATGCCCTTGTTACGTTATTGCGCGCCGGTAATGAAGGACTGTAATTGGGCTTCAGATTGTAAACGCTGCTGTAGCGCACTGGCTTGTGCTTTGCTGGCGAACGGCCCGAGCTGAATACGCCACACGGCGCCGTTCTGCGTGACGCGTCCCGGCACGCCAAACTGCTGGCCTAAGCGCTGCTGATACTGCTGGGCGCGCCCCTGATCGCTCACCGCCCCCACCTGCACTACGTAACTGCCGCTGGCGGACGCTGCGGCAGGCGCAGCCGTCGCGGCGGGTGTCGCTGCCGGTGCACTGACTGGCGCGCTAGCGGGAGTTGCAGCCGCAGGCTGTGGTGCTGGCGTCGGTTCGCTGCCTTCCAGTACGCCTGCGGCCAGGGTCGTCGGTGCACCGAGGAAGCCGCTGCTCTGAACGGGTGCGCCAGCGTTATCTTCACTTTGCAGCGTGGAATTGCTGATGGCGCGAACGTCACCCTGTGGCTGCATCGCTTGCGGTGCGGAGGAGGCGCTGCCCATCCCCCCGCTCAGATCCGGACGTGAGGGCAGGGCATAAGTCTGTTTGGCCACGGTGGTACAGGCCATACCCGGACCGGACAGCGATCCATCCTGCGCAACAATAATGGGATCGATGCGTACTTTGGTGTTATTGGAGGTGTTCAGACGGTCGGCAGCAGCACGTGACAGTGAAATCACGCGATCGTTGCCATAGGGCCCGCGATCGTTAATGCGCACCACGATCATCCGCCCGTTGGCGAGGTTAGTGATTCGCGCATAGCTCGGGATCGGTAACGTCGGATGTGCTGCGGTGAGCTGCATTGGATCGAACGCTTCACCTGAGGCGGTCAGATTGCTACCGGGTTCGGCATCGTAGATCGCCGCGAATCCTGCCTGACTAAAGCGTGAGGCATCCTGCACAATCTTATAGCTCTTACCGTCCCGCTGGTAATCCTGATTAGCGGTCGGGTTGAGCGGTTCAAAACGCGGATCGGCCCCGCTGATTTCAACGACGGGCCCATTACATACCGCTGGCTGTGGCGCGACGGTATTCTGTTGCTGACCATCATCACTCGTACATGCCGCGAGCAGCATAATTCCTGCTGCGACGCAGACTCCAGGCAATTGCTTACGCATTGCGCACCCCTTACACGCTTTTCGATAACATTTTTCTGTGGGTGTGGATCGACATGACAATCCCGAACCCGGCCATCAACACGATCAGTGCTGAGCCTCCGTAACTGACCAACGGAAGCGGAACGCCTACAACAGGCAAAATCCCACTCACCATACCAATATTAACGAAGACATAAACGAATAAAATCAACATTAAGCCACCGGCCATCACGCGACCAAAGGTGGTTTGCGCGTGGGCGGCAATCCACAGACCACGCATAATAAGCAAAATATACAGCGCCAGCAGGATCAGTATCCCGATCAGACCGAGCTCTTCCGCCAGTACGGCGAAGATAAAGTCGGTGTGGCGCTCGGGTAAAAATTCGAGCTGTGACTGGGTACCGTGTAGCCACCCCTTGCCGCTCAGACCGCCGGAACCAATTGCAATTTTAGACTGAATGATGTGGTAACCGGCACCCAACGGATCGGTTTCCGGGTCAAGCAGCATCATCACCCTCTGACGCTGATAATCATGCATCAGAAAGAACCACAGGATCGGGATAAACGCCGCAACCAGCAGCACGGCGACGCCAATCAAACGCCAGCTCAGGCCAGAGAGGAACAGCACGAACAGTCCGGAAAGCGCGACCAGAATCGACGTTCCAAGGTCAGGCTGCGCCGCCACCAGCAGCGTGGGCATAAAAATCAGCACCAGCGCGATGGCCGTGTTCTTCAGGGACGGCGGACAGACGTCACGGTTGATAAAACGTGCGACCATCAAAGGAACCGCAATCTTGGCGATTTCAGAAGGCTGAAAACGTACGATGCCGAGATCCAGCCAGCGCTGTGCGCCTTTGGAGATCGCGCCGAAGGCATCGACCGCCACCAGCAGAATAATACAGAAAATATAGAGATACGGCGCCCAGCCTTCATAGACGCGGGGCGGGATCTGCGCCATGACCACCATGATCACCAGACCCATCGCAATTTGACCGACTTTACGTTCCATCATGCCAATGTCCTGGCCGCTGGCGCTCCAGATAACCATTGAGCTGTAAACCAGCAGCGCCAGTAAAATCAGTAACATGGTGGGATCGATATGGATTTTATCCCAGAATGTTTTTTTGTTCGGATTATCCGTCATGGTTATTGATCCTCCGCCGCTGCAACCGCCGGGTTTTCAGCTGGCAGATCGGTGTTGTTATCGCCCAACATGATGTGGTCAAGAATCTGACGCATAATGGTCCCCACCGCCGGGCCTGCCCCCCCGTTTTCCAGGATGATGGCGACCGCTACCTGCGGGTTGTTGTACGGCGCAAATGCAGTCATCAGTTTATGGTCACGCAGGCGCTCGGCAATTTTATGCGCGTTATAGGTTTCGTTGGCTTTCAGACCGAAGACCTGCGCGGTACCGGATTTAGCGGCAATTTTATACGGTGCGCTGGCAAAATATTTGTGCGCGGTCCCGTTGCCACGGTTGGCGACGCCATACATACCGTCTTTCGCCAGTTCCCAGTAACCAGAATGAATGTCGCCAACCGGTGGCTCCTGCGGCTGCACCCAGGGTACTTTTTTGCCGTCTTCTGCGGTGCTCATCAGCAGATGAGGCACCTTCACCACGCCGTCATTAATCAAAATCATCAGCGCCTTACTCATCTGAATCGGCGTTGCCGTCCAGTAGCCCTGACCAATACCGACCGGGATGGTATCGCCCTGATACCAGGGCTTTTTGAAGCGTTTGAGCTTCCACTCGCGGGTAGGCATGTTGCCGGAACGCTCTTCCGCCAGATCGATGCCGGTATAGTGACCGTAACCGAATTTGCCCATCCACTCAGAGAGGCGATCGATTCCCATGTCATAGGCGACCTGATAGAAGAAAGTATCTGCAGATTCTTCCAGCGATTTAGTGATATTCAGATGCCCGTGACCCCATTTCTTCCAGTCGCGATAACGTTTTTCTGAACCGGGCAACTGCCACCAGCCTGGGTCAAACAGACTGGTATTGCGGGTGATGACGCCCGCGCTTAACGCAGACACCGCGACATACGGCTTCACCGTTGATGCTGGCGGATAAACCCCCTGCGTTGCGCGGTTGACCAGCGGCGTGTTCGGATCGTTAAGCAGACCGGCGTAATCTTTGCTGGAGATGCCGTCGACGAACAGGTTCGGGTCATAACTTGGCATAGAGACCAGCGCCAGCACGCCGCCGGTACGCGGGTCGGTGACCACCACGGCGGCACGACTGCCGGCGAGCAGCGTTTCGATATACTGCTGCAGTTTGAGATCCAGCGTCAGGTAGATATCGTGTCCGGCCTGCGGCGGAACTTCCTTGAGCTGGCGGATAACGCGGCCACGGTTGTTGACTTCGACTTCCTCGTAGCCGGTCTGACCGTGCAGCACGTCTTCGTAGTAGCGCTCAATCCCCAGTTTCCCGATGTCATGGGTGGCAGCGTAGTTAGCCAGCTTGCCATCTTTATCCAGTCGCTCAACGTCTTTATCGTTAATCTTCGACACGTAGCCAATGACATGGGTGAGCGCAGAACCGTACGGGTAGAACCGGCGCTTATAGCCTTTTACTTCAACACCGGGGAAGCGGTACTGGTTAACGGCAAAACGCGCAACCTGGACTTCGGTCAGGTTAGTTTTGACGGCAATAGAGGTAAAGCGGTGCGAACGTGCGCGCTCTTTCTTGAATGCCGCAATATCGTCATCGGTCAGGTCGACGACGCTGCGCAGCGCATCCAGCGTTTGCTGCACGTTATCGACCTTCTCGGGCATCATTTCGATCTGGTAAATGGTACGGTTCAGGGCGAGAGGAATGCCGTTACGGTCATAAATGATGCCGCGGCTGGGGGCGATGGGCACCAGCTTAATCCGGTTTTCATTCGAGCGAGTCTGGTAATCGGTAAAACGGACAATCTGCAGATTATACAGGTTGGCGATAAGCACGCCGGTGAGCAGTAAGATACCCAAAAAAGCGACCAGCGCCCGGCGCACAAATAGCGCGGACTCAGCCGTATAGTCGCGAAAAGAATTCTGTAATTTCATCCGCTGCTTAGTCTACTCAAGCTCAGTGATCACTCACGGTGATAAGGGTGATTAGTGGTAATGCTCCACGCCCGATACAGGCTCTCTGCCACCAGCACCCGGACAAGCGGATGAGGAAGTGTTAGCGCAGAGAGCGACCAACTTTGTTCTGCCGCTGCTTTACAGGCAGGGGATAATCCCTCCGGCCCGCCGATTAACAGGCTGACATCACGACCGTCCAGTTTCCAGCGTTCCAGTTCGGTTGCCAGTTGCGGCGTGTCCCAGGGCTTACCGGGAATATCCAGGGTGACAATGCGATTTTTGCCTGCGGCAGCCAGCATCTGTTCACCCTCTTTGTCGAGAATACGCTTGATGTCCGCGTTCTTGCCGCGTTTGCCGGCCGGAATTTCGATCAGCTCAAAAGGCATGTCTTTGGGAAAACGCCGCAGGTACTCGGTAAAACCGGTTTGTACCCAGTCGGGCATTTTCGTGCCTACCGCGACAAGTTGAAGCTTCACGCATTAACTCCAGAGTTTTTCCAGCTCATACAGGCGACGGCTCTCTTCCTGCATAACATGGACAATCACTTCACCCAGGTCAACGACGATCCAGTCGGCGACGCTTTCACCTTCCACACCCAACGGCAGCATTCCCGCAGCGCGAGATTCCTGAACGACGTGGTCAGCAATAGACATGACGTGACGGCTGGAAGTGCCGGTACAGATGATCATGCAGTCGGTGATACTGGATTTGCCCTGAACGTCTAAGGCGATGATGTCCTGACCTTTAAGGTCATCAATTTTGTCGATTACAAAATCCTGGAGTGCTTTACCCTGCAAGTTTTCCCCCTGGGTGCATGAATGAGTATGAATAAGCCTGTCAGTATACCTGAACCCACCGTCCTTTCGGGACAAATGTCACCGACGGTTTTTGAAAGTGGGCTATCATCCCACCCCATGCAACAGAATGCATCGCCATTTTTGTAAAACAATTTCTGCAAAACGCTGAAGGGCGGGGAAAGTCTGGCAGCGGAGAATAGCAGCCTGTCCTGGCGTGTCAATGGGCGGAGCGTTTCTGGCGATAAAAAACAGACATTTTACTCGCCAGGTGTCCATATCGCTCTGCTGTTGAGAACCCGAAGCGTGGCAAAATCGCCAGTAAAATCAATGGCGCTCCAGCAGCCTTGCTCAACGCGAAAATGCCACATTGCGGCGGCGGGTAAGGCAAGCAGCCGGGCAATCAGCAGGCTGAGGACGCCCTGATGGCTGACCATTAGCACATGCGCATGGTGCTGATAATCGGCAAGAAATGCGATCGCCTGCTCAACGCGCCGGGCGAAGGCCTGAAACCCTTCTCCATTGGTGGGAACGGCATTTTGCCAGTCGTTGCACCAGGCCGCATAGTTCTCGGCATCTTCGTGGGTCAGCTCCCGGTGATGGCGCATCTCCCAATCGCCAAAGAACATCTCATTGAGCTCGGGCTTCACCTGCAGCGGCAGTTCACGCCCCTGAAGCACTAAACGCGCCGTGTGCTGAGCGCGTTCCAGCTCGCTACACAGCACCTGCTCAAAGGGAACCTGGCTGAGCAGTGTATTCAGCGTTTGCGCCTGCGCAACGCCGCGCCCGGTCAACGGCGTGGGAGCATGACCACTGTACAATCCCGCCACATTGGCTTCGGTTTCACCATGACGAACTAACCAGAGTCGCATTTTCCCCTCGTGATACGTATTCGCGCAAAACATGATATTCGCCCTGAATGCGCGCGCTATTTTCTCTAAAATAGCCTCTTTTGCCAGGAGCGGCACAATGTCTCTATTCAAAAGCGCCCACGGCGGTAACATCCGTGAGGCTGCCGAACTCCTCGGGATCTCGCCCGAGAAGCTGCTGGATTTTAGCGCGAATATTAATCCACTGGGTATGCCCGAAACGGTAAAACGCGCCATCGTCGACAATTTACGCCTTGCCGAGCGTTATCCCGACGTCGATTACCGCCATTTGCACCAGGCGCTGGCCCGACATCATCAGGTGCCAGCCGGTTGGATCCTCGCTGGCAACGGTGAGACCGAGTCAATCTTTACCCTGGTGAACGGTTTGCATCCGCGTCGGGCGATGATCGTCACACCAGGATTTGCCGAATACCAACGTGCGTTACAGTGGGGTGAATGCGTCATCGATACGTTCGCGCTGCGTGAAGAGGACGGCTGGCAGTTGACCGGGGCGATCCTCGATGCCTTGACGGCAGAACTGGACTGTCTGTTTTTGTGCACACCTAACAATCCCACCGGATTACTGCCGGAACGGGGTTTACTCGAAGCGATTGCCGGGCGCTGCCGGGCGCTGAATATTGCGCTGATTCTTGATGAAGCGTTTATCGATTTTATTGCCGACGAGGCGGGGTTTATTCCACTGCTACAGAATAACCCGCATATCTGGGTTCTGCGTTCGCTGACAAAATTCTATGCTATCCCGGGGCTGCGGTTGGGGTATCTCATCAACAGCGATGAGCAGGCGGTGGCGGCGATGAGGGCGCGACAGATGCCGTGGTCGATCAACGCCTTTGCCGCGCTGGCAGGGGAACAGGTTCTGCAGGATACCGCCTATCAACAAGCGACATGGCGGTGGCTGCGGGAAGAGGGCGGACGCTTTTATCAGCAACTGTGCGCGCTGCCAGGGCTGACGGTGTATCCTGGCCAGGCGAATTATCTCCTGCTGCGCAGTGAAACCGATCTTCAGCGTGCTTTGCTGGCGCGGCATATTCTGATCCGCAGTTGCGCCAATTACCCTGGTCTTGATGGACGCTATTTCCGTGTGGCAATACGTAGTCGGGAAGAGAACAACCGCCTGCTGGCGGCGTTAACCGAGGCGCTTAGCGATACAACCCGTGCTGATTGATATAGTCCAGCACGGCTTGCGGCATCAGGTCGTCACACGGCTCGCCGTTTTCCAGTCGTTCGCGGATGATCGTGGCGGAAATATTGAACCACGGCGTTTCGGCGAGGTAAATTTTCCCGGCTGGCAGCAGGTGCAGATCGTCTGGCGTATTCGTCAGATGCTGATCCAGCCAATGCTGATGCTGTTCCTGCGCCATTTCGAGCGGGTAGCCGGGACGGCGGCAGACAATCAGATGGGTATTGTCGAGAATCGTTTCGTAGTCATGCCAGGTCGGGAAGGTCAGTAATGAGTCCTGGCCAATGATAAACGCCAGCGGGACATCCGGACCTTGTTCTTCACGCCAGGCCTTCAGCGTTTGCGCCGTATAGGAGGGCGTGTCGTGCCGCAGTTCGCGCTCATCGAGGATGAACAGCGGCTTGTCGGCAATCGCCAGTTCAAGCATGGTTTTTCGCTGTGCACTGGTCGCCTCCGGCTGCGGGCGATGAGGGGGAACATTATTGGGCATCACGATGACCCGCGACAGACCAATCAGATTGGCCAGCGTTTCCACGGGCTTGAGGTGACCATAGTGCACCGGATCAAAGGTGCCGCCAAAGAGAGCCTGTAACGATTTCATATCAGCCATCAATAAAAACTTCAGCCAGCGCTTTGTGGCAAATCAGCAGTGAGAGCCCTTCAAGCTCTGCCCAGACCGACTGGCCATAGTCCTGCTTCAGCGTTAATTCCGTACGTGTCAGTAATTGCACCGCCTGACGTAACTGCGCCGGACTAAGCCGGTTCAGCGCATCGCCAATCATGCCACGGCGGTTTTGCCAGACGCGGTGCTTATCAAAGAGCGTGCGCAGCGGGGTGTGGGCCGACTGGCGTTTTAGCGTGACCAGCAGCAACAGCTCACGTTGCAGGGTGCGCAGCAGAATAACCGGTTCGCTGCCTTCCAGACGTAACTGTTGAAGAATGTGCAGTGCGCGCTTACTTTTGCCCATGACCAGCGCATCCACCCAATGGAACGGGGTGAAGTGGGCGGCGTCGTTAACGGCCTGCTCGACGCGGGGCAGGGTGAGCTTACCGTCTGGCCACAATAAGGATAAACGTTCCAGCGCCTGCGCCAAAGCCAGCAGGTTACCTTCATAGCAATAGCACAATAGTTGATTCGCCGCGTCGTCCAGTTGCAAATTATTTTGCTTTGCGCGCGCCGCTACCCAACGGGGAAGTTGCGCCTGTTCCGGCGTCTGGCAACTGACCTGTACGCTTCGCTCGGCCAGCGCGCTAAACCAGCCGGCATTTTCTTGCGCCTTACTGAGCTTATTTCCGCGCACGATCAGCAGCAGATCGTCATGCAGCAACTGAACCAGCGTAACCAGTTGTTCATTAATGGCGGCATTCGGGCCATTTTCGGGCAGTAACAACAGCAGCGTCTGACGACTGGCGAACAGGCTCATTGCCTGGCATTGCGAGAACAACGCGTTCCAGTCGGTATTATTGTCGAGAGTAAAAGTATGGTGTTCGTCGAACCCCTGAGTTGCCGCAACCTGACGGATGGCGTCCTGGCTTTCCTGCAACAACAAAGGATCGTTTCCGAGTAGCAGATACGCCGCGCGCAACCCTTCAGAGAGTTGCGCGCGGAGTTGTTCAGGGTACAACCGAATCATCAGTTACCCAGCGTGCTGGAGACACGCGTTGAAGAGGAAGCGGGAGCCGCTTCTTTATCGTCAACGGCAACCTCTTCTTGCGATGAGAGACGATCGGCAGCATGTACGCTTGGCAGTTTACGAATCAACTGTTCCGCCGCTCTGTCGTACATCTCTTTGATGATCATATCCTGCTCGTTATCTTTCGCCAGCGCCATCTGCGGGTTGTCGAAGAACGAACGGAATACCCGGACGCTGATAGGATAAATATCGTGACCAGGAATCAACACCGACGCACTGACCGTCATAATCATCTGATATTCCGCAGTCTGACCATTCTGGAAGACAGACGCGGTATCTTTCGAAATACTGACCCGACCCAGACGTAAAGACGGTACGTCTTTACGCAGCGTACTCTTATCCAGTAGCTCAATATCATTCAGACGCAGTTGATTACGCACTGCACGGCTTAACGGACCATTCGGATCCCCTGTGTCCAGAATCATGGTTTTCATTGTGTCCGGAACCTGCGTGGTATTGCGCAGGTGCCAGCCACACCCGGCGGTGGTTAACACCGCCAGAGATAACAACAATGTTGCCAGATATCGCACGCTTCCTCCCGCGCTTAGCCAACGACCAGATTGAGGAGTTTACCCGGCACGTAAATCACTTTACGTACGGTAACGCCATCAAGATATTTTGCGACCAGATGTTCCTGGCCCGCGCGTTCACGAACCTGTTCTTCTGTCGCATTCACCGGAACGGTGATTTTGCCACGCACCTTGCCGTTAACCTGGACTACAACCAGCGTGGAGTCTTCGACCATTGCGGCGTCGTCCGCGACCGGCCACGGCGCGTTGTCGATGTCGCCTTCGCCCTTCAGCGCCTGCCACAGCGTAAAGCAAACGTGTGGGGTAAACGGGTTAAGCATCCGCACCACCGCCAGCAGGGCTTCCTGCATCAGCGCGCGATCCTGCTCGTCATCCTGCGGGGCTTTCGCCAGCTTGTTCATCAGCTCCATCACGGCGGCAATCGCGGTGTTGAAGGTCTGACGGCGGCCGATATCATCGGTCACTTTGGCGATAGTCTTGTGAACATCGCGACGCAGCGCTTTCTGATCTTCCGTCAGCGCGTCAACGTTCAGCGGCGCAACATCGCCACGGGAAGTGTGTTCGTACACCAGTTTCCAGACACGTTTCAGGAAGCGGTTAGCGCCTTCCACGCCGGACTCCTGCCATTCCAGCGTCATATCAGCCGGAGAGGCGAACATCATAAACAGACGCACGGTATCCGCGCCGTAACGTTCAACCATCACCTGCGGGTCGATACCGTTGTTTTTCGACTTGGACATTTTGCTCATGCCGGTATACACCAGTTCATGGCCCGCCGCGTCTTTCGCCTTCACGATGCGACCTTTCTCGTCGCGTTCAACGATCGCATCCACCGGGGAAACCCAGTTACGCTCGCCGCTTTCGCCGACATAGTAGAACGCATCCGCCAGTACCATTCCCTGACACAGCAGCTGTTTTGCCGGTTCGTCAGAGTTCACCATGCCGGCATCGCGCATCAGTTTGTGGAAGAAGCGGAAGTAGAGCAGGTGCATGATGGCGTGTTCGATACCGCCAATGTAAATATCTACCGGCAGCCAGTAGTTTGCTGCGTTGGAATCCAGCATCCCTTCCTGATACTGCGGGCAGGTGTAGCGCGCATAGTACCAGGAGGACTCCATAAAAGTGTCGAAGGTGTCGGTTTCACGCAGCGCAGGCTGGCCGTTAACGGTGGTTTTTGCCCACGCAGGATCGGCTTTGATCGGACTGGTAATACCGTCCATCACAACATCTTCCGGCAGGATCACCGGCAGTTGATCTTCCGGCGTCGGCAGCACGGTGCCGTCTTCCAGTGTGACCATCGGGATCGGTGCGCCCCAGTAACGCTGACGAGAAACGCCCCAGTCGCGCAGACGGTAGTTGATCTTACGCTCGCCGACACCTTTCGCTGCCAGCTTATCAGCAATGGCGTTAAAGGCCGCTTCGAAAGCCAGACCGTCAAACTCGCCGGAGTTAAACAGGACGCCTTTGTCGGTCATCGCCTGTTCGGAAAGATCCGGCTCAGAGCCGTCGGCTGCCAGGATAACCGGCTTAATGGTTAAGCCGTATTTGGTGGCAAATTCGTAGTCGCGCTGATCGTGACCCGGTACGGCCATGACCGCGCCGGTGCCGTATTCCATCAGCACAAAGTTAGCCGCCCAGACCGGGATCGCTTCGCCGGTTAAGGGGTGAACCGCTTTAAAGCCGGTGTCGACGCCTTTTTTCTCCATGGTCGCCATGTCGGCTTCGGCCACTTTGGTGTTACGGCATTCGTCGATAAAGGCCGCCAGTTCAGGATTGCTCTCTGCCGCTTTCTGCGCCAGCGGGTGACCGGCGGCAACCGCCAGATAGGTGGCACCCATAAAGGTGTCCGGGCGGGTCGTGTAGACGGTCAGCGTGTTGTCATAACCGTTCACATTAAAGGTGATTTCCACGCCTTCAGAACGGCCAATCCAGTTGCGCTGCATCGTTTTCACGGTGTCAGGCCAGTGGTCCAGCTTATCCAAATCATTGAGCAGTTCGTCGGCATAGGCGGTGATTTTAATAAACCACTGCGGGATCTCTTTACGCTCAACTTTGGTGTCGCAGCGCCAGCAGCAGCCGTCGATAACCTGTTCGTTCGCCAGTACGGTTTGATCGTTCGGGCACCAGTTGACTGCTGAGGTTTTCTTATAGACCAGACCTTTTTTGTACAGCTCAGTGAAGAATTTCTGCTCCCAGCGATAGTATTCCGGGGTGCAGGTCGCCAGTTCACGGCTCCAGTCATAGCCAAAGCCCAGCATTTTGAGCTGGTTCTTCATGTAGGCGATATTGTCGTAGGTCCACGGTGCCGGCGCGGTGTTGTTTTTCACCGCCGCGCCTTCTGCAGGCAGGCCGAAGGCGTCCCAGCCGATAGGCTGCAGCACGTTTTTGCCCAGCATGCGTTGATAACGAGCGATCACGTCACCGATGGTGTAGTTACGTACGTGGCCCATGTGTAGTCGACCAGAAGGATAGGGAAGCATAGACAGGCAGTAATACTTCTCTTTGCTCTCGTCTTCGGTAACTTCAAATGTGCGCTTCTCATCCCAGTGAAGCTGTACTTTGGATTCTATCTCTTCCGGGCGGTATTGCTCTTGCATGGCAGCCAGTGGTCCTGTTTTCAATACAGCTACAAACGTAGCTTTCGATGTGGTGTTTCAGATCCGCATAGCATAGCCCAAACGCCCGCGTCAAAACAGCCTTTCGCGCATTCAGGTTCGAATTCACGCCATGACAATCCTTGCACGAATTTACACACTCTGTGGGCAGTCTTGCAAAGCGCGGCCTAAATAACGTCTATTATTATAGACAGTTAACGACCCAGGAGGCGAAACGATGAACAAGGTTGCTCAATATTACCGTGAACTGGTGGCGTCATTAAGTGAACGTCTGCGCAATGGCGAGCGCGATATCGATGCGCTGGTGGAACAGGCGCGGCAGCGGGTTTTGCAGGCCGGGGAGTTAACGCGAACCGAAGTGGACGAACTGACACGCGCCGTCAGGCGTGACCTGGAAGAGTTCGCCGTGAGCTATGAGGAGAGTCAGGAAGAGGAATCCGACAGCGTCTTTATGCGGGTGATCAAAGAGAGCCTGTGGCAGGAGCTGGCGGATATCACGGACAAAACGCAGCTTGAATGGCGCGAAGTCTTTCAGGACCTGAGTCATCACGGGGTCTATCACAGTGGCGAAGTGGTGGGGTTGGGCAATCTGGTCTGCGAGAAGTGCCATTTTCACTTGGCGGTGTATACGCCGGACGTGCTGCCATTGTGTCCAAAATGCGGACACGACCAGTTCCAGCGTCGACCGTTTGAACCGTAATATAGCCTGATGGCGATGCTGACGCATCTTATCCGGCCTACGGTGACTATTATGTAGGCCGGATAAGCGTCAGCGCCATCCGGCATTGATCACGCGTAAAACGTTAGCCGTTCTGCCAGCAGGTCAACAAACCCCTGGCGATCCACATCCACCATTACCGTGGCGTTGGGTGCTTTGCCCGTCAGGAAGTAATAGTCCACCACGGTCATCCCCTGGGTATATTTCCCCTGCGTTTCCACGCCAACCCAGCGTTCGACGGTGGTAAACAGTTCGGGTTTTAGCAGCCAGGCGATGGTGCACGGGTCATGTAGCGGCGCGCCGGTGAATCCCCATTTCTCGTCTTTATGATACTCAAGGAAGAAATCGAGTAGCTCCGCAACGATAGTGGAAACCGGGTTGCCAATAGCGCGGAAGCGTTCGGTATCTTCGACGTGAATTTGCGCTTTATGCGTGACGTCCAGGCCGGCCATTACCACCGGAATGCCTGACTGGAAGACGATCTCAGCGGCTTCTGGGTCAACATAGATATTGAATTCGGCGGCAGGCGTCCAGTTGCCGAGCCCCATTGCGCCGCCCATGATCACGATGCGAGCGATTTTGTCATGCAGTTCAGGATGGCTGTTCAGCAACAGCGCAACGTTGGTTTGCGGCCCGGTAGAGACGAGGGTGACCGGCTGTGTGCTCTCGCGCAGCGTCTTCGCCATCAGCTCAACGGCGGTACAGGCCTGAGGCGCAAAGGCGGGTTCCGGCAGCGCCGGGCCATCCAGTCCGCTTTCGCCGTGGACGTTATCGGCAATGATTAGCCCGCGCATCAAGGGTTTCACTGCGCCGCCCGCTACCGGAATGTCTATGCGGTTCAGTAACGTCAGCATCCGTAATACGTTACGCAGCGTTTTATCGGGTGTCTGGTTACCTGCGGATGAGGTGATGGCTTTAACGTCAAGTTCCGGTGAGGCGAGGGCGAGAACAATTGCGATAGCGTCATCATGACCCGGGTCGCAATCTAATAGAATTGGCAGTGCCATTGTTGCTCCTTATGAATGCTACTTTGCGGCAAGGGTAACGCCGGGATGAAAATGATTCGAGGAGCGAGACAAGAAAGCGTGAAATGGCGCGCATTCTGACATGCGCGCCGGAAAAGTTAATGCAGGATTTTGGCAAGGAAGTCTTTTGCACGTTCGGATTTCGGGTTGGCGAAGAACTCCTCTTTCGGCGAGTCCTCAACGATTTTCCCCTCGTCCATAAAGATCACCCGGTTCGCCACTTTGCGCGCAAAGCCCATTTCATGGGTCACCACCATCATGGTCATCCCTTCATTGGCCAGTTCAACCATGACGTCCAGTACTTCGTTGATCATTTCCGGATCGAGCGCGGAGGTGGGTTCATCGAACAGCATGGCGATAGGATCCATACATAGCGCGCGGGCTATCGCCACACGCTGCTGCTGGCCACCGGAAAGTTGGGCCGGATACTTATTGGCATGCGCGGCAAGGCCCACGCGCTCCAACAACTTCTGCGCTTTTTCGCGCGCCGGGGCTTTATCACGCTTCAGCACTTTCACCTGCGCCAGAGTCAGGTTTTCGATAATCGACAGATGCGGGAACAGCTCAAAGTGCTGGAACACCATCCCGACGCGAGAACGTAACTTCGCCAGATCGGTTTTTTTGTCATTGACCATAATGCCGTTTACGGTGATTTCACCTTTTTGTACCGGCTCCAGACCGTTAACGGTTTTGATCAGCGTGGATTTTCCGGAACCCGACGGGCCGCAGACCACCACCACTTCCCCTTTTTTCACTTCCGTGGAGCAGTCGGTCAGCACCTGAAAGTGACCATACCATTTAGAAACATTTTTCAGGGTAATCATTAAACTGTCCTTTTCTTCAAATAGCTGACCAACAACGACGCGCTCAGGCTGATAACAAAGTAGACGGCCCCGGCAAACAGGATCATTTCGACCTGTGTACCATCACGCTCGCCAATAGTAGAAGCGGTACGGAAGAAATCCGCGAGGCTTAAGACGTACACCAGGGAGGTATCCTGGAACAGAACGATGCCCTGTGTAAGCAGCAGCGGTACCATCGCGCGAAACGCCTGCGGCAGAATGATGAGCTTCATTGACTGCCAGTGGGTCATGCCCAGCGCCAGCGCCGCGCTTGATTGTCCGCGGGAAATGCTCTGGATACCCGCACGGATAATCTCGGAGTAATAAGCGGCTTCAAACATCGAAAAGGCGACCATCGCCGAAATCAGGCGAATATCGGTTTTCGGTGACAGCCCCAGAACGTCCTGCAGTAATCCCGGTACGATCAGGTAGAACCACAGCAGTACCATCACCAGCGGGATGGAGCGGAAAACGTTAACGTACGCTTTAGCAAACCAGGCGACAGGCGCGAAGCTGGAAAGGCGCATGACCGCAAGCAACGTTCCCCAGACAATACCGATGACCACCGCTGTCAGGGTAATCTTCAGCGTGATGAGCAGCCCGTCCAGCAGATACGGCAGGGAAGGGACAATAGAACTCCAGTCGAACTCGTACATTATTTGCCTCCCAGATTGCCAGGCAGGCGGATTTTACGTTCCACCACACTCATCACCAGCATGATGAAGGCATTAATCAACACGTACGCCACGGTGATGGCGGTAAACGATTCCCAGGCATGCGCCGAGTAATCCAGCAGCTTACCGGCTTGCGCTGCCATATCGACCAGACCGATGGTGGAGGCGATGGCGGAGTTTTTCACCAGGTTCATCATCTCAGAGGTCATCGGCGGGACGATCACGCGATAGGCGTTAGGCAACAGCACGTAGCGATATGCCTGCGGCAGGGTCAGCCCCATCGCCAGTGCCGCGTTTTTCTGGCCGCGTGGCAGTGACTGAATGGCGGCGCGAACCTGTTCGCAGACGCGTGCTGCGGTGAAAAGCCCCAGACAGAGCATGGAAGAGACGAAGAACTGAATGTTGGGATCCAGTTCCGCTTTAAACCACATACCAAGATTTTCCGGCAGCAGTTCAGGCACGACCAGGTACCAGGTGAAGAACTGGACGATCAGCGGAACGTTGCGGAACAGTTCTACATAAAGGGTGCCGAGCCCGGAAAGGAAGCGATTCGGGACGGTGCGTAAAATGCCGAACAAAGAACCGACCAGGAAGGCAATGATCCAGGCGGTGATGGATAAGGCGACGGTGACCTGAAAGCCGCTCCAGAGCCAGCCGAGATAGGTGGTGTTGCCGAATGGGGCTTGTTGTAAAAAAATGCCCCAGTTCCAGTCTATTGACATACATCTACTCCGAAAAAATAAGGGTAGCAGCGCTACCCTCGAAGATTGTTATCCAGCGTACTTCGGTTTTCAGGCCTGATGGGGAACGACCATCAGGCCTATAGTCTGTCCGTGCTGTATAGCAATCGAGAGGGCAAGGAGTCCCCGCCCCATTTAGTTTTAATTAGTTAAGTGCTTTATCATTCGGTTCTTTGAACAGCGCCTGCATTTCGTTCGACAGTTCGAAATTCATGTTCAGGTTTTTTGGTGGGATCGGGTTTTTGAACCACTTATCAAACCATTTCGCGGCTTCACCTGAGGTCTGCGCCTGGGCGATGGTGTCATCCATCAGCTTTTTGAATTCAGGATCGTCTTTGCGCAGCATGCAGCCGTAGGCTTCCTGAGACTGCGGTTTGCCGACGATTTCCCAGTTATCTGGTTTCTTCGCCTTCGCACGCTCACCGGCCAACAGGGCATCATCCATCATAAAGGCAACGGCGCGACCGCTTTCCAGAGTACGGAAAGAGTCACCGTGGTCTTTAGCGCTGATGATACGCATGTCCATTTTTTGTTCGTCGTTCAGCTTGTGCAGCAGAATTTCAGAGGTGGTTCCTGACGTCACAACAACCGCTTTGCCTTTCAGGTCCGCGAAGTCTTTAATGTCGCCGCCTTTTTTCGCCAGCAGGCGCGTGCCGACGACAAAGATGGTGTCAGAGAAGGCGGCCTGTTTCTGGCGCTCAAGGTTGTTGGTGGTGGAACCGCACTCAAAGTCGAAGGTGCCGTTTTGCAGCAGCGGAATACGGTTCTGAGAGGTAATCGGGATCAGCTTAACCTGCAGATCGGGCTTGTTGAGTTTCTTCTTCACGGCTTCAACGATGGCGTTGGAGTAATCCTGAGAATAACCCACCACTTTCTGCTGATTGTCGTAATAAGAAAACGGCACGGAGGATTCACGGTGACCGACGACGATAACGCCGTTTTTGGCGATCTTGTCGAGCGTGCTGCCTGCGGCTGGCGCTGCGTCTTCCGCGTGTACCAGACCGGCTGACAGTCCCATAACCAGCATTGCTGTGGCTAGCTTACGTAATTGCATATCCAACTCCTTATCGTCTGCGCCGTCGACGCAGTGATACTTATTGTGAGTGTCTGTGTTGTTATCACCTGCAACTTAAGCGTGCAGTGTTTTACCTGTTTGTTAACATTTAGTCTGGCTTAATGTAAAGATTTTGCTGCGTTATTGTTTATTTTTGCGAAGTGCGCCGCACCGTTTAGAGGCAAAAATCTCTCATTGCACCGTTTCGGTGCTACCAGTGAACTGCTTTAGTGCGACTAAGTTGCGCTAAACGTCAAAAACAGGTTTGCCTTGTTTAACAAAGCAATGAGCGTGCCAGAATGGAAGAAGGGAGGGAGAATGGTAGTTTGTAGGCCTGATAAGCGTAGCGCCATCAGGCACGATGTGGCACAACCGCCGGATGGCGGCGTACCGCCTTATCCGGCCTACATTTGATGGTGCACTGTGTTATCTGCGACGTTGACGCAAACTCATTAACACGGCGGCAAAACCGAACAGCGCGGTAATGAACCACAGCGGCCAGTTGCCGGTTCGGGCGTACGGCGTTAAGCCTGTCGTTGGCGTCACATCGGCGGTCAATACCTGACGGGTAAACTGCGGGATCATCGCCTGAATCTCACCCTGTGGACCAATCACCGCCGTAATACCGTTATTGGTACTGCGCAGCAGCGGTCGCGCCAGTTCCAGGGAACGCATCCGCGCCATCTGGAAGTGCTGCCACGGGCCAATCGACTTACCAAACCAGGCATCGTTGGAGATGGTCAGCAGATAGTCCGTATCCGGGCGGAAGTTATCGCGCACCTGTTCACCCAGGATTATCTCGTAGCAAATCGCGGCGGTCAGCGCTAAACCATGCGCATGCAGCTGCGGTTGAACATACGGACCACGGCTGAACGAGGACATCGGCAGGTCAAAGAACGGCGCTAACGGGCGCAGAATGGATTCCAGCGGCACAAACTCACCAAACGGTACCAGATGGTTTTTGTTGTAGCGGTTGGTTGAGTCATAGCGGTAAGGATTGTCTTTCCCCAGCGTGATAATGGTGTTGTAGGTGTCATAGCGGTTCTGTTTGTTCAGCCGCGCATCGACAATACCGGTTATCAGCGAGCTGTTCTTCGCACGCAGCAAATCGTCCATCATGCCCAGAAAACGCTGCTGGTTGATCTCCAGATCCGGAATAGCGGATTCCGGCCAGATGATCAGCTGCGATTTCCCCATTTCGGGCTGCGTCGCATCCAGATAGGTCTTAAGCGTATTCAGCAAATGACCTTCTTCCCACTTCAACGACTGCGGGATATCACCCTGAACCATCGACACCCGGGTCATTCTTTCCGGCTCCAGCGTGTACCACTGGATATAGCGCAGCGGGAAGGGGAGTGCGAAAAGGATAACGGCGACCACCAGCGGACGCCAGTTACGGCTGACCAGCGAGAGAACCAGCAGTCCGCTGACCATCATCAGCAGGAAGTTAATGGCTTCGACACCCATTACCGGCGCCAGGCCTTTCAGCGGGCCGTCTATCTGGCTGTAGCCAAACTGCAGCCATGGAAATCCGGTCAGTACCCAGCCACGCAGGAATTCGGTTAGCTGCCAGACCACCGGCGCGGCAATGGCAACCCGCAGCCAGCTGGTTTTCGGCCACAGACGCGCCAGTACGCCGGCAAACAGCCCGGTATACAGAGAAAGATACGCCGCGAGCAGCACGACAAGGAAAACGTTCACCGGGCCTGGCATGCCGCCAAACTGCGCGATACTGACGTAAACCCAGTTGATTCCCGTCCCGAAGAGTCCCAGTCCCCAGAAGTAGCCAATAGCGGCTGACTGGCGCGGGCGACGATTCAGGGTTAATACCTGCAAGCCCATCAGCGAGACTATCGCCGCGGGCCAGATGTCATAAGGAGAAAAAGCCAGCGTTCCGCAGGCGCCGAATAATAACGCCAGCAGCAGGCGAGTGCGCTGGCGTTCAATTAATGAGGCAAAAGCCATTGAGTTCTTCTTCCCGTTCGGTGTTATTCGTCCAGTGTTGGCTGGGGGGAGTCATCCGGAATTCTGACGTGAACCTGAATAATACGACGGCTGTCGGCCATTGCCACTTTGAACTGGTAACCATCGATATCAATAGTTTCACCACGTGCGGGCAAGTGACCAAACGCCTGCATCACCAGACCACCGATGGTATCGACCTCTTCGTCACTAAAGCTGGTGCCGAAGGCTTCATTGAAGTCTTCGATCGGCGCGAGCGCGCGAATGGTCCAGGTGTGGCGACTGAGTTGGCGGAAGTCGATATCATCTTCTTCATCGTACTCATCTTCGATTTCACCGACGATAAGCTCCAGGATGTCTTCAATGGTCACCAGACCGGAGACACCACCAAATTCGTCGATGACGATAGCCATATGGTAACGCTGGGAGCGAAACTCTTTGAGCATACGGTCAACGCGTTTGCTCTCCGGGACGACAACGGCCTGGCGTAACACTTTCTCCATGCTGAAGGCATCGGCATCGCTGCGCATAAACGGCAGCAAATCCTTGGCCATCAGAATCCCTTCAATGTGATCTTTGTCCTCGCTTATCACCGGAAAACGCGAGTGGGCAGACTCGATAATGACATCGAGGCATTCGTCCAGCGTCTGGTTGCGTTTCAGGGTAATCATCTGGGAGCGGGGAATCATGATGTCGCGAACGCGCTGGTCCGCAATGTCCATCACCCCTTCGAGCATGTCGCGCGTATCTTCATCGATAAGGTCGTTCTGCCCGGAATCACGGATCAGCGCCAGCAGTTCATCACGGTTTTTCGGTTCACCGTGGAAAAGTTGGCTCAGTAACAGGGAAAAAAATCCCTTCTTGTTGCTTAACGTGTCACTACTGTGTGAATTGTCGTCGCTCATGGCGTCGTATGGGTTCTCTTGTTAGTTAATCTCTTGCTCAATGCGCGCAAACTCAGCGCACGGCAGCACTGGAAACCACCGGGCATTCGCCCGGTCGCTTATTCCTTCTCGGCAATGTACGGATCCTCATAGCCCAGAGCAAGCATAATCTCTGTCTCGAGGGCTTCCATCTCTTCAGCCTCGTCATCTTCGATATGATCGTAACCCAGCAAATGCAGGCTGCCGTGGACGACCATGTGCGCCCAGTGGGCATCCAGCGGCTTGCCTTGCTCCTGCGCTTCCTGTTCAACGACCTGACGACAGATGACCAAATCGCCGAGCAACGGTAGCTCAATACCTGGCGGGGCTTCAAACGGGAAAGAGAGCACGTTGGTCGGTTTATCTTTCCCGCGGTAGGTCAGATTGAGATCGTGGCTTTCGGCTTCATCCACCAGGCGAATCGTCACTTCTGATTCTTCCTGAAATTGCGGGATGACCGCATTCAGCCAGGTCTGAAACCGGCTCTCTTCTGGCAAACCGCTGTGGTTCTCACATGCCAGTTGCAAATCAAGGATCACCTGACTCATTTCTGTTCCTGTTCCTGAGCTTCACGCTTGCGCTCTGCAGCAAGCTCAGCTTTACGTTTTTGTTCGGCTTCTTCCCATGCTTCATAGGCGTTAACGATGCGGGCAACCACCGGATGGCGCACGACGTCTTCACTGTGGAAGAAGTTAAAGCTGATTTCTTCGACTTCCGCCAGTACCTCAACGGCATGGCGCAGGCCCGATTTAATGTTGCGCGGCAGGTCAATCTGCGTGACGTCGCCGGTAATTACCGCCTTCGAGTTAAAGCCGATACGAGTCAGGAACATCTTCATCTGTTCGATGGTGGTGTTCTGGCTCTCATCAAGAATGATAAAGGCATCGTTTAGCGTACGGCCGCGCATATAGGCCAGCGGAGCCACTTCAATCACGTTGCGCTCAATCAGCTTTTCGACTTTCTCGAAGCCGAGCATTTCAAACAGCGCGTCATACAGTGGGCGCAGGTACGGATCAACCTTCTGACTCAGATCGCCCGGCAGGAAGCCCAGCTTTTCACCCGCTTCGACCGCCGGACGGGTCAGCAGAATACGGCGGATCTCCTGACGCTCCAGCGCATCCACGGCAGCGGCAACGGCGAGGTAGGTTTTCCCCGTACCGGCAGGACCGACGCCGAAGGTGATGTCATGGTCGAGAATGTTGGCGATGTACTGTGCCTGGTTAGGCGTACGCGGCTTAATCACGCCACGCTTGGTTTTGATATTGACCGCTTTGCCGAACTCGGGGACGCTCTCGGCGCTTTGCTCAAGCACGCGTGCTTCTTTAATCGCGAGGTGGATTTGTTCCGGTTCGATATCCTGCGTCTGGCCGCGCATTGGCGCGGTATCGACGTACAGGCTGCGTAAAATATCCGCCGCAGCGGTGATGCAAATCGGGCGACCGGTCAGTTTAAAATGGTTGTCACGGCGGTTAATCTCGATGCCGAGACGGCGTTCCAGCTGTTTAATGTTGTCATCAAACGGGCCGCAAAGGCTCAGCAGACGGGCGTTATCTGCCGGCTCAAGGGTAATTTCGCGAGTGTCTGTGTTCAAACTGTTCCTCTTATGCATAGGGAGCCGGAAGATGAACATTCACCGGCCTGTCAGGAAATTATTCACGCCACGGGGTAAAGGCGCAAGCACTGGTATCAAGATGGGGGCGTAGAGAGGAAATACAAGAGCCTTATCGGGCCTATGAAGCGTCGTGCTCCAGTAGGCCCGATAAGCACAGCGCCATCGGGAATTTTGACGTTTTGAGCAGAATTAAGGCTGGTAGAATCCAACGCCAATCTCATTTTCTTTACGGGTACGGGCAATCACCGATTCCGGGGTTTCTGCGATGCGCAGCCCCATTTCGTCTTCGGTGCGCACCACTTTCCCGCGCAGTGAGTTGGTCCAGACGTCGGTGATTTCCACATCGACAAATTTACCGATCATCTCCGGTGCGCCTTCGAAGTTCACCACGCGATTATTTTCGGTACGGCCAGACAGCTCCATGATGCTCTTACGCGACGTTCCTTCCACCAGAATGCGCTGAACGGTGCCGAGCATGCGACGACTCCAGGCCATCGCCTGCTGGTTAATGCGATCCTGCAAAATATACAGACGCTGCTTCTTCTCTTCTTCCGGCACGTCATCCACCATATCGGCAGCCGGCGTTCCCGGACGTGCAGAGAAGATAAAGCTGTAGCTCATGTCGAAATTGACGTCGGCAATCAGCTTCATGGTCTGCTCGAAGTCCTGGGTGGTCTCACCCGGGAAACCAACAATGAAGTCGGAGCTTATCTGAATGTCCGGACGCGCCGCACGCAGCTTACGGATAATTGCTTTATATTCCAGCGCCGTGTGGGTACGTCCCATCAGGTTCAGCACGCGATCCGAACCGCTCTGTACCGGCAGGTGCAGGAAGCTCACCAGCTCCGGCGTGTCGCGATAGACTTCGATGATGTCGTCGGTGAATTCGATCGGATGGCTGGTGGTGAAGCGGATGCGGTCAATGCCATCAATGGCGGCAACCAGACGCAGCAGGTCGGCGAATGAGCCGGTGGTGCCGTCGTAGTTTTGTCCTCGCCAGGCGTTAACGTTCTGGCCGAGCAGATTGACTTCACGCACGCCCTGAGCAGCAAGCTGGGCGATTTCAAACAGGATGTCATCAGACGGGCGGCTGACTTCCTCACCACGGGTGTAAGGCACCACGCAGTAAGTACAATATTTGTTGCAGCCTTCCATAATTGAGACAAAGGCGGTCGGACCTTCCGCGCGCGGTTCCGGCAGACGGTCAAACTTCTCGATCTCCGGGAAGCTGATGTCAACAACCGGACTACGGTTGCCGCGAACGGAGTTAATCATTTCTGGCAGGCGGTGCAACGTTTGCGGCCCAAAGATGATATCGACATAGTGCGCGCGCTGGCGAATGTGGTCACCTTCCTGAGACGCCACACAGCCGCCGACGCCGATAATCAGATCGGGATTTTTCTCTTTTAAGAGTTTCCAGCGACCCAACTGATGGAAGACTTTTTCCTGAGCCTTCTCGCGGATTGAGCAGGTATTCAGCAGCAGCACATCCGCTTCTTCCGCCACGTCGGTCAGTTGATACCCGTGAGTGGCATCCAGCAGATCGGCCATCTTCGATGAATCGTATTCGTTCATCTGACAGCCCCAGGTTTTAATATGGAGTTTTTTGGTCATCGACTTGCTCTTGCGAAATAGTGGCTGAATTGCAGGGCGCATAGTGTAATGCTTTGCTGCCCTGGTGACCAGTATGACCGTTATCAGCCTCAAGGGGTAAAAAATCCTGTAAACTTACACAATACATGTAACAGGATGATTGACCATGACAAATCAACCAACGGAAATTGCCATTGTCGGCGGGGGGATGGTCGGTGGCGCGCTGGCGCTGGGGCTGGCACAGCATGGATTCACGGTCACCGTGATCGAACATGCCGCGCCTGCGCCGTTTGTCGCAAACAGCCAGCCGGATGTGCGTATTTCGGCGATCAGCGCGGCCTCAGTTTCTCTACTGAAAGGGCTTGGCGTCTGGGATGTTGTGCAGGGGATGCGCAGTCATCCGTATCGGCGGCTGGAAACCTGGGAGTGGGAAAACGCGCATGTGGTGTTTGATGCCAGCGAACTGAAGCTGCCACTGCTTGGGTATATGGTCGAGAACAACATTCTGCAACGGGCGCTCTGGCAGGCGCTGGAAGTACACCCCAAAGTGACGCTGCGGGTTCCGGCCTCGCTGATTGCGCTGCATCGTCATAACGATCGTCATGAGCTTGAGCTGGTAGGTGGCGAACGAGTCACCGCCAAACTGGTGATTGGCGCGGATGGCGCAAATTCGCAGGTGCGGCAGATGGCTGGCATCGGCATTCACGCCTGGCAGTATGCGCAATCCTGCATGCTGATTACCGTGCAGTGCGAGAACGACCCTGGCAACAGTACCTGGCAGCAGTTCACCCCGGACGGCCCGCGCGCGTTTCTGCCATTGTTCGACCACTGGGCGTCGCTGGTGTGGTATGACTCACCGGCGCGGATCCGTCAGTTGCAGGGGCTGAATATGTCGCAGCTTCAGACGGAGATCGCAAAGCACTTCCCGACACGTCTGGGACAGGTGATGCCCGTCGCAGCAGGCGCGTTTCCGCTGACGCGTCGTCACGCCCTGCAATATGTGCAGCCGGGTCTGGCGCTGGTTGGTGATGCGGCGCACACCATCCATCCGCTGGCCGGGCAGGGGGTTAATCTGGGCTATCGCGATGTGGATGTATTGATCGATGTATTGATTAATGCCCGCAGTTATGGCGAGTCCTGGGCGAGCCAGCCGGTACTGAAGCGTTATCAGACCCGACGCATGGCGGATAACTTCATCATGCAAAGCGGGATGGATCTGTTCTACGCCGGATTCAGCAATGACCTGCAGCCGCTGCGGATTATCCGCAACCTCGGGCTGATGGCGGCAGAACGCGCTGGCGTGTTAAAACGTCAGGCGCTGAAATACGCATTAGGGTTGTAATTTTAATCCAGGCCTACGATCGTAGGCCTGATAAGCGTAGCGCCATCAGGCAATAAACGCAGAAAAGCAAAAAGCCCGCCGAAGCGAGCTTTTCTAATGTGGCTGGGGTACGAGGATTCGAACCTCGGAATGCCGGAATCAGAATCCGGTGCCTTACCGCTTGGCGATACCCCAATTTAAAATTTCAGGCACTTCTTGCATTCACATCGTGAACGTCTTGCAAATTTGGCTGGGGTACGAGGATTCGAACCTCGGAATGCCGGAATCAGAATCCGGTGCCTTACCGCTTGGCGATACCCCAACAAATTGTTTTTGAACCCGTTAAAACGAACTAACGTGTTCTGAATATGGTGGCTACGACGGGATTCGAACCTGTGACCCCATCATTATGAGTGATGTGCTCTAACCAACTGAGCTACGTAGCCAAATACTGCATTTCTTCGATGGCTGGGGTACCTGGATTCGAACCAGGGAATGCCGGTATCAAAAACCGGTGCCTTACCGCTTGGCGATACCCCAATGACCGTCGCGGCAATCCGCAAACTCGAAGAAAGATGGCTGGGGTACCTGGATTCGAACCAGGGAATGCCGGTATCAAAAACCGGTGCCTTACCGCTTGGCGATACCCCATCCGTGCAACGCTTTTATGGGAATGGTGCGGGAGGCGAGACTTGAACTCGCACACCTTGCGGCGCCAGAACCTAAATCTGGTGCGTCTACCAATTTCGCCACTCCCGCAAAAAAGATGGTGGCTACGACGGGATTCGAACCTGTGACCCCATCATTATGAGTGATGTGCTCTAACCAACTGAGCTACGTAGCCCTCTTTTTTCGCGCGTTACCTTATCGGCGTTGCGGGGCGCATTATGCGTATTGAGCCTTGAAGCGTCAACCCCTTTTTCATCGAAAACGGCCGGAATGTGACTGTTTGGTTAGGTTGCGAACAGCGTGACGCAATATTCGGCAATTATTGGTTATTAATCGCTTTCTGAACTGTTTTTCACGATCAAAAAAGGGCCCCGAAAGGCCCTTTTTCATCAGTGTTGCTTATTGATAAGCGGACTGGTGAACACCCACTGCGCGACCCGATGGATCGTTCATGGTTTTGAACGCTTCGTCCCATTCGATCGCTTTAGCTGAAGAGCAGGCGACGGAGGGACCGCCCGGGACACACTCTGCGGCGCTCGGTACCGGGAACAGCTCTTCGAAGATCTCGCGGTACAGATACGCTTCTTTTGAAGACGGCGTATTGTACGGGAAGCGAAAGCGGGCGGTTTCCAGTTGCTGATCGGAAACTTGCTCAGCGGCCACCTCTTTCAGGGTGTCGATCCAGCTGTAGCCCACGCCGTCGGAAAACTGCTCTTTCTGACGCCATGCAACGCTTGCCGGCAGATAGGATTCGAAACATTCACGGAGGACATGTTTTTCCATCTTGCCGTTGCCGCACATTTTATCTTCCGGGTTAATGCGCATCGCCACGTCGAGGAACTTCTTATCCAGGAACGGGACGCGAGCTTCCACTCCCCAGGCTGACATGGCCTTGTTAGCGCGGGCGCAGTCAAACATATGCAGCGCCTGCAGCTTACGTACGGTTTCTTCGTGCAGTTCTTTGGCGTCTGGTGCCTTATGGAAATAGAGGTAGCCGCCGAACACTTCATCAGACCCTTCGCCGGACAGCACCATTTTGATACCCATCGCTTTGATCTTACGCGACATTAAATACATCGGCGTCGAGGCGCGAATGGTGGTTACGTCATAGGTTTCGATGTGATAAATCACGTCGCGGATCGCGTCCAGCCCTTCCTGTACCGTAAAGTGAATTTCATGGTGTACGGTCCCCAGGTGGTTCGCCACTTCCTGCGCGGCTTTCAGATCCGGAGCCCCTTCCAGACCGACGGCGAAGGAGTGAAGTTGTGGCCACCAGGCTTCAGAACGTTCGTCATCTTCCACACGACGGGCGGCGAATTTTTTGGTGATCGCCGAGATAACGGAGGAATCCAGGCCGCCAGAGAGCAGTACACCGTAAGGTACATCAGACATCAGATGGCTTTTGACGGAGTCTTCCAGCGCCTGACGCAGTTCGTTTTTGTCAGTAACGTTATCTTTTACCGCGTCAAAATCGAACCAGTCACGCTGATAATACTGACGGATTTCACCGTCTTTGCTCCAGAGATAACTTCCCGCCGGGAACTCTTGAATGGTGCGGCACACCGGCACCAGGGCTTTCATTTCTGACGCGACGTACAGGTTGCCGAACTCGTCATAACCCATATACAGCGGGATGATGCCGATGTGGTCGCGGCCAATCAGATATGCATCCTGTTCGCTGTCGTACAGCGCGAAGGCAAACATTCCTTGCAGATCGTCGAGAAATTCCACGCCTTTTTCCTGATACAGCGCGAGGATCACTTCGCAGTCAGAACCGGTCTGGAACGCGTAGCGATCGCCATATTCTGCACGCAGCGCCTGGTGGTTGTAAATTTCACCGTTCACGGCCAGCACGTGGGTTTTCTTTTCGTTATACAACGGTTGCGCGCCAGCGTTGACGTCGACAATTGACAGACGTTCGTGGGCCAGAATGGCCTTATCGCAGGCATAAATGCCGGACCAGTCCGGACCGCGATGGCGCATCAAGCGTGACAGCTCAAGGGCTTTTTTACGCAGTTCACCTGCATCTGACTTAATATCGAATACGCCGAAAATTGAACACATAACCTTCTCCGTTAACCTGTTGCGTAATGCTTTTTGTGTTTGCTTGCTAAAGAAAATGCCGCAAAGGAACTGGAGGCGCAAGGGGTTTGCGGTCTGAAAAAGAAAAAACGCAATGGTCATTGCCGATTAGTGAAAAAAGATTATGGTTTGAGCATATTCATTGATGAATTATCAGTTTTTTGCTGATTTCGTTGAATGAGATTATTTTTCTGGTGGGCAAAAATGAAAAACCACGTCCTGGGACGTGGTCTGGGTTAAATAACGTCGATTTCGGCGACGGAGGGATAAATCCAGCTCGGGCGGAACGGCATACTGTCGATGTCATCCAGCGTGGAAACGCCGGAGAGCACCAGGATGGTTTCGAGCCCCGCCTGGAAGCCGGCAAGAATATCGGTGCGCAGGTTATCGCCGACGATCACCGTCTCTTCCGAGTGCGCCTGCATTTTGTTTAACGCCGCGCGGATAATCCACGGACTCGGTTTACCGACGTAGAACGGTTTACGACCAGAGATTTTCTCGATACCCGCGCAGAGCGCGCCACAGGCTGGATAAAAACCGCGGCCGTGGGTGTCCGGGTTGGTGGCAATAAAGCGCGCGCCGTTTGCCACAAAGAAGGCCGCTTTATGCATCATGTCCCAGTTGTAGGAACGGGTCTCGCCGACGATGACAAAGTCCGGGTTCACGTCAGTAATGGTGAAACCGGCTTTATACAGTTCGTGGATCAGCGCGCCTTCGCCGACAACATACGCCTTTTTCCCTTCCTGACGACGCAGGAAATCGGCGGTCGCCATGGCCGAGGTATAAAACACGCTGTCCGGTACATTAACGCCAGCGGTTGCGAAACGGTTTGCCAGATCCTGGCCGGTCTGCGACGGGTAATTGGTCAGCAGCACCAGCGGCAGGCCTTTCTCCATTACGCCAGTCAAAAACTCCGCCGCACCCGGTACGGCGACGTTGTCGTGCATCAGCACGCCGTCGATATCACAAATGACATTCTTGATGGTCATGAACTACCCAGGAAATATGTTAATAATCCGATACTATAAGAGCGCATCAGTTTTCCAGCAAATGCTGGAGCAAAATACCGTTGAGCATGGCGCGTTTTACCAGCGCAAAGGCACCGATGGCGGAGCGGTGATCCAGTGTGGAGCGCACCACCGGCAAATTTGTGCGAAACGCCTTCAGCGCCTGCGTATTAATGCAGCTTTCAATGGCGGGTAACAGCACTTTATCGGCTTCGGTTATCTCACCGGCAATCACGATTTTTTGCGGATTAAACAGGTTGATGGCGATCGCAATGGTTTTACCCAGATGACGCCCAACGTGCTCAATGACCTCTGAGGCCAGGCTGTCGCCCTTATTTGCCGCCTTGCAGATGGTTTTGATCGTGCAGTCTTCCAGCGGAACGCGGCTCTGGTAGCCTTGCTTCAGGAGATTGAGGACGCGCTGTTCAATTGCCGCGTTCGCGGCAATGGTTTCCAGACAGCCAAAGTTACCGCAGTGGCAGCGTTCGCCCAGCGGTTCAACCTGGATGTGGCCAATCTCGCCAACGTTACCGTTACGACCAATAAAAATCCGGCCGTTAGAGATAATACCGGCACCCGTCCCGCGGTGGACGCGCACCAGAATAGAGTCCTCGCAGTCCTGACTTGCCCCAAAGTAGTGCTCCGCCAGCGCCAGGCTGCGGATATCGTGGCCGACAAAACAGGTGACGAGAAAACGTTTTTCCAGCGCTTCAACCAGTCCCCAGTTCTCTACCTGGATATGCGGCATGTAGTGGATCTTGCCGCTTTCCGGATCGACAAGTCCCGGCAGGATCACGGAAATGGCGATGAGTTCGCGGATCTTGCGCTGGTTGTTGTCGATAAAGGCGGTGATGGCATTGAGCAGCGCGTGTTCCAACGTTTCCTGCGTGCGTTCGGGCAACGGATAGTGTTCTTCCGCCAGTACTTTGCTGCTCAGGTCAAACAGGG
Organism: Citrobacter sp. T1.2D-1; assembly: GCF_950098555.1. NCBI lineage: Bacteria > Pseudomonadati > Pseudomonadota > Gammaproteobacteria > Enterobacterales > Enterobacteriaceae > Citrobacter > Citrobacter sp. T1.2D-1. Next base: position 85,607 of record NZ_CATNHH010000078.1, on the reverse strand, counting down.
TGATGGTCGCGTCGTGGCGGCCAAGACGCACGCCAATGGCGTGAAAACTGCGGGTTTCGGTGACGATAGAAATGGCGCGGCGCCCCCCGGTGGAGGCCTGTTGATCGACTTCTTTGATCAGTCCGCGCTCAATCAGTTGACGCGTAATTTTGGTTACGCTGGCGGGGGCAAGCTGGCTTTGCTCGGCAATCTGGATCCGCGAGATTGGCCCATGCTGGTCAATCAGGCGGTAAACGGCCGCGCTGTTAAGCTGTTTTACGAGATCAACATTACCTATTTGAGCTTGTCCGCCTGGTGTCATACTTTCTCTTACTCAGTAACGACCTCGTCACCATTAACGATGGTCTTGATGATTTTAAAGTCGTGTGTGAAAGCGGTCAGGTTTGCCACTTTACCCGCCGCGATACTGCCGAGGTGTTTCTCAACACCGATGGCGCGCGCAGGGTAGAGGGTCGCCATGCGCAGCACTTCGTCGAGTGCAATGCCGCAATGTTCAACCAGGTTACGCACGCCTTCAATCATGGTTAATGATGAACCGCTCAGCGTCCCGTTTTCGTCTACACAAAGTCCATTGCGGTAGTATATTGTTTTACCAGCAAAAATGAACTGTTCAATATTTGCCCCTGCCGGCGCAGTCGCATCTGTCACCAGGCACAGTTTGTCGCCCTTCAGTCGTTTGGCGTTGCGGATGTTGGCATAATCAACGTGCAGACCATCTGCAATCACGCCGCAATAAATGTCGGCTTCATCCAGGATCGCGCCCGCCAGACCCGGCTCACGTCCGGTGATATACGGCATGGCGTTGAACAAATGCGTGGCAAAGGTGATACCTGCACGGAATCCGGCCTTCGCTTCTTTCAGCGTGGCGTTCGAGTGACCGGCAGAGACCACAATCCCGGCGTTCGCCAGCTTACCGATCACTTCCGCCGGGACCATTTCCGGCGCCAGCGTCACTTTGGTGATAACGTCGGCATTATCGCACAGGAAATCAACCAGCGCAGCGTCAGGCTGACGGACAAAACGCGGATTGTGCGTCCCTTTTTTCACCAGGTTTAGCCAGGGGCCTTCCAGATGTAGACCCAGCGCCTGATTCGGATGTTTCGCAAGGTATTCACGCATCACGCGAACACCTTGTTTCATGAGATCGTCGCTGGTGGTAATCAGCGTAGGCAGATAGTTGGTGCAGCCCGATTTCTCGTTGGCCTTCTGCATGATTTCCAGCGTTTCAACGGTGACAGCTTCTGCGGTGTCGTTAAACTGCACGCCGCCGCAACCGTTAAGCTGGACATCGATAAAGCCGGGGGAAAGAATGGCCCCGTTCACTGAACGTTGTTCGATCTCTGGCGGCAGTTCTGCCACAGGGCAAACGCGGTCAATCAGGCCATTGGCGACAACAATCGCATGGTCATCAAGAATTTCGTGGCCGGTAAAGATCCGACCCTGGGTTAAAGCATACATTCCGACCCCCGATTTCAAAAAATGCCGCCCTGAACACGGTGGCAGGGCGGAGACTACATTACAGACCTTTAATATTCTCTGCTTCTAACTCGTTGAAATATTTCAGTGTCTTAACTTTCAGTTCCATCGTGGACGGCTCATCACACACCACAACCGCTTTCGGATGCAGTTGCAGACAGCTGATGGTCCACATGTGGTTAACATTACCTTCAACCGCAGCCTGCAGCGCCTGTGCTTTCTGATGGCCCAGCACCAGAATCATCACTTCTTCGGCATCCAGTAGAGTACCCACGCCAACGGTCAGTGCGTATTTCGGTACCTGAGCCACATCGCCGTCAAAGAAACGAGAGTTTGCCACACGGGTATCATGCGTCAGGGTTTTGATTCGGGTACGAGAGGCCAGCGAAGAAGCGGGTTCGTTAAACGCGATATGGCCGTCATTACCCACGCCGCCCATGAACAGGTGGATTTTACCGTAGGAACGGATTTTTTCTTCATACTGGCGGCACTCGGCGTCGATATCTGGCGCGTTGCCGTTGAGCAGGTTGATGTTTTCTGCTGGAATATCAACGTGGTCAAAGAAATTACGATGCATGAAGCTGTGGTAGCTTTCCGGATGCTCTTTTGGCAGGCCGACATATTCGTCCATGTTGAACGTCACGACATGTTTGAAGCTAACCTGGCCCGCTTTGTGCATTTCGACTAAGGCTTTATACGCAGTCAGCGGCGTGCCGCCCGTCGGCAGACCCAGCACAAACGGACGATCGGCTGTCGGTTTGAACGTATTGATGCGGTTAACGATATGGCGTGCAGCCCATTTGCCGACCTGTTCAGCGGAAGTCAGGGGAATCAGTCTCATTCTTCACCTCAGAAAGTAAATGTAAGCCGTTGACGGATTGCGCGTCGGTGCATAGTAAAGCGTAACCTGGCATGCATCGGTTGGGTCAATCTGTCTTGATTTTTTGAATGATAAAATAAGTTTTCCCACATAGCCAGTAAAAGGGAGTGATAATAACGATATTTGGTGACTAAACTCACAAAAAACACGCTTTTAATTTGCGATACGAATTAAATTTTTACACACTCACAATGCCAGTAAAGCAACAACTGAATTTCAATAAGTTAGTGACAAAATAAAAACACAGCTTAAAGCGAGCCTTAACGGGGTCTCAAAGGGGGAAGAAAGTGAGTATTCTAGGTTATCTGCAAAAGGTTGGCCGTGCGCTAATGGTGCCGGTCGCCACGCTGCCAGCGGCGGCAATATTGATGGGGGTCGGCTACTGGATCGACCCGGTAGGTTGGGGTGGAGATAACGCACTTGCGGCGTTCTTCATTAAGTCCGGCTCCGCCATTATCGATAACATGTCCGTGCTGTTTGCTATCGGTGTGGCTTACGGTATGTCCAAAGATAAAGACGGTGCTGCGGCGCTGACCGGTTTTGTGGGCTTCCTGGTGTTGACCACACTCTGTTCTCCGGCTGCGGTTTCCATGATTCAGAAGATCCCTGCTGACCAGGTTCCTGCCGCTTTCGGTAAGATCAGCAACCAGTTCGTGGGTATCCTCGTTGGTATTATCTCTGCCGAGCTGTACAACCGCTTTAGCAGCGTCGAACTGCCGAAAGCGCTCTCCTTCTTCAGCGGTCGCCGTCTGGTGCCGATCCTCACCTCTTTCGTGATGATCATCGTCGCGTTCATCATGATGTACATCTGGCCGGTGATTTTCGACGGTCTGGTGAACTTCGGTGAGCATATTCAGAAGCTGGGATCAACCGGTGCGGGTATCTACGCCTTCTTCAACCGTCTGTTGATTCCGGTGGGTCTGCACCACGCGCTGAACTCCGTATTCTGGTTTGACGTTGCGGGGATTAACGACATTCCTAACTTCCTCGGCGGTGCCCAGTCTATCGAATCGGGCAAAGCAGTTGTGGGGATTACCGGTCGTTATCAGGCGGGCTTCTTCCCGATCATGATGTTTGGTCTGCCGGGTGCGGCGCTGGCTATCTACCACTGCGCGCGTCCTGAGAACAAGGCGAAAGTGCTGGGTATCATGATGGCCGGTGCGTTTGCGGCGTTCTTTACGGGTATCACCGAACCGCTGGAATTCTCCTTCATGTTCGTTGCGCCGGTTCTGTATGTGATTCACGCTGTCCTGACCGGTATCTCCGTATTCATCGCGGCGAGCATGCATTGGATTGCCGGCTTCGGCTTCAGTGCGGGTCTGGTGGATATGGTGCTTTCTTCCCGTAACCCGCTGGCAACCCAGTGGTGGATGCTGATCCCACAAGGTCTGGTGTTCTTTGCCATCTACTACGTGGTGTTCCGTTTCGTTATCACCAAATTCAACCTGATGACTCCGGGTCGCGAACTGGCCGTGGCTGGCAGCGAAGCGGATGGTCAGGACCTGAATGTGAGCAGCGATAAAGAACAAGACGTTTCAGCCCTGGCGCGTCAGTACATCGCAGCCATCGGCGGTTCTGACAACCTCACCGGTATCGATGCCTGCATCACCCGTCTGCGTCTGAGCGTAAAAGACTCGTCGCTGGTGAATGAAAGCCTGGCGAAACGTCTGGGTGCTTCTGGTGTGATTCGTCTGAACAAAACCAGCGTGCAGATTATTGTCGGCTTCGTGGCTGAGAAAATCGCCAACGCGATGAAAACAACGGGACCGGTTGCGGCGGCTGAAGCCTCTGCTGCACCTGCTGCCCAGGCGGCGGCAAAACCGCAGGCGGTGCCGAATGCGGTGACCATTGCTGAACTGGTCTCGCCAGTGACCGGTGATGTGGTTGCGCTGGAGCAGGTGCCTGACGAAGCGTTCGCCAGCAAAGCGGTAGGCGACGGCGTTGCGGTAAAACCAACGGATAAAACCGTGGTTTCTCCGGCAGCGGGCACCATTGTGAAAATCTTCAACACCAACCATGCGTTCTGCCTGGAAACCGAGAAAGGCGCGGAAATCGTTGTCCACATGGGTATCGATACCGTCGCGTTGAACGGCCAGGGCTTCAAGCGTCTGGTGGAAGAGGGCGCGGAAGTGACTGCTGGTCAGCCGATTCTGGAAATGGATCTGGACTACCTGAACGCGAACGCGCGCTCCATGATAAGTCCTGTGGTGTGCAGCAACATCGACGACTTCAGCGGCCTGGTGATCAAAGCCGACGGTCATGTGGTTGCCGGTCAAACGCCACTGTATGACATTAAAGGGTAGGTTGGATAAGGCGTAAGCCGCCATCCGACAACATGAAGCGGCGGGGGAAAACCTCCGCCGCTTTTTTTTGCAGCAAATTCCCTCCTATTTTTCTTCAACACCACTTTTTCAGTAACTAAAGGTTGTCAGTCTGTCCGGCTTATAAGATCATATGCCGTTATACGTTGTTTACGCTTTGAGGAATCCACGATGAGTGAGGCTGAAGCCCGCCCGAGTAACTTTATTCGTCAGATCATCGATGAAGATCTGGCCAGTGGTAAGCACACCACGATCCATACCCGTTTTCCGCCGGAGCCAAATGGCTATCTGCACATTGGCCACGCGAAATCTATCTGCCTGAACTTTGGTATCGCGCAAGATTACCAGGGCCAGTGCAACCTGCGTTTCGATGACACCAATCCGGTAAAAGAAGATATCGAGTACGTTGATTCGATCAAAAACGACGTTGAGTGGTTAGGTTTTCACTGGGCTGGCGACGTTCGCTACTCTTCCGATTACTTTGATCAGCTGCACGCCTATGCGGTTGAACTGATCAACAAAGGTCTGGCGTATGTCGATGAACTGACGCCGGAGCAGATCCGCGAATACCGTGGCACGCTGACTCAGCCAGGCAAAAACAGTCCGTTCCGCGATCGCAGCATCGAAGAGAACCTCGCACTGTTCGAAAAAATGCGTACGGGCGGCTTTGAAGAAGGTAAAGCCTGTCTGCGTGCGAAGATCGACATGGCATCGCCGTTTATCGTGATGCGCGATCCGGTTCTGTACCGCATTAAATTTGCTGAGCACCATCAGACCGGCAACAAGTGGTGCATCTACCCGATGTATGACTTCACCCACTGCATCAGCGACGCGCTGGAAGGCATTACCCACTCACTGTGTACGCTCGAGTTCCAGGACAACCGTCGTCTGTACGACTGGGTGCTGGACAACATCTCCATTCCGGTTCACCCGCGCCAGTATGAATTCTCGCGCCTGAATCTGGAATACACCGTGATGTCCAAGCGTAAGCTGAACCTGCTGGTGACTGACAAACATGTAGAAGGCTGGGACGATCCGCGTATGCCGACCATCTCCGGTCTGCGTCGTCGCGGCTATACCGCGGCGGCAATCCGTGAATTCTGCAAACGCATTGGCGTGACCAAGCAGGACAATACGATCGAAATGGCGTCGCTGGAATCCTGTATCCGCGAAGATCTGAACGAAAACGCGCCGCGTGCGATGGCGGTTATCGATCCGGTAAAACTGGTTATTGAGAACTACCCGCAGGGTGAAAGCGAAATGGTCACCATGCCTAACCATCCGAACAAACCGGAAATGGGCACGCGTGAGGTTCCGTTCAGCGGTGAAATCTGGATTGATCGCGCTGACTTCCGCGAAGAAGCCAACAAGCAGTACAAGCGCCTGGTGATGGGCAAAGAAGTGCGCCTGCGTAACGCCTACGTGGTGAAAGCAGAACGCGTGGAAAAAGATGCTGAAGGCAATATCACCACTATCTTCTGTACCTATGATGCGGATACGTTGAGCAAAGATCCGGCCGACGGACGTAAAGTGAAGGGCGTTATCCACTGGGTTAGCGCCGCACACGCGCTGCCGGTAGAGATCCGTCTCTACGATCGTCTGTTCAGCGTACCAAACCCGGGGGCTGCGGAAGACTTCCTGTCCGTGATGAACCCGGAATCACTGGTGATCAAACAGGGTTTTGCTGAGCCGTCGCTGAAAGCTGCGGTAGCAGGGAAAGCGTACCAGTTTGAGCGCGAAGGTTACTTCTGCCTGGACTGCCGTTATGCCAGCGCAGAGAAACTGGTGTTTAACCGCACCGTTGGCCTGCGTGACACCTGGGCGAAAGTCGGCGAATAAGCCGTCGCAACGACCCTTTCAAACGCCGCACTCTGCGGCGTTTTTTTTCGCCGATAAATCTCACTTTGCGAAGCGAATTAATTCCCATTCAAAAAATAAAGCCATTAACAAACGCTTGTTTTCGCTAACTTATGTAATAAACCGCTTATGACAAGAAATAGCTTTCATCTTTCTGGAAAACATAGAAAATTTTTATATTTACTGTCATTTATTAACCAATGAATGAAATGTAACAGAAAGCGATGAAATATGTGCGGTTGCTCATACTCTTACATTCTCGTTACAGAAAGAGATTGATAATTCGCGTCGCGAAAAATAGTCTATCACTGTAGTCAGTGAGGTTTCTCTCACAGCTACTTTTAAATTTTTATTTTTTTCGCTGTTTTGCCTTTGGCAACAGCAATTTATACGTCAAAGAGGATTAACATATGCGTACGTTTAGTGGCAAACGTAGTGCGCTGGCGTTGGCTATCGCCGGTATCACAGCACTGTCGGGTCTGGTCGTTGTTCCGCAGGCACAGGCCGAAGGCTTTTTCGATGATTCAACCCTGACCGGCGGCATCTATTACTGGCAGCGTGAGCGCGACCGTAAAGATGTCACCGACGACGACAAATACAAAACTAACCTCTCTCACGCGACCTGGAACGCCAACCTGGATTTCCAGTCCGGCTATGCGGCGGATATGTTTGGTCTCGATGTGGCGGCGTTTACTGCAATTGAAATGGCGGAAAACGGCGACAGCGGACATCCAAACGAAATCGCTTTCTCGAAAAAGAACAAAGGCTATGACGAAGACTACTCCGGTGATAAGAGCGGAATTAGTTTGTATAAGGCCGCCGCGAAATTCAAATATGGTCCCGCCTGGGCACGTGCCGGTTATATTCAACCTACCGGTCAAACGCTGTTAGCGCCGCACTGGAGCTTTATGCCGGGTACCTATCAGGGTGCCGAAGCTGGCGCTAACTTTGATTACGGCGACGCGGGCGCACTGAGCTTCTCCTACATGTGGGCCAATGAATATAAAGCGCCGTGGCACACCGAAGTCGATAAATTCTACCAGGGCGATAAAAAGACCAAAGTCGATTATCTCCACTCTGTCGGCGCAAAATATGATTTCAAAAATGACCTGGTGCTGGAAGCGGCATTTGGTCAGTCCGAAGGCTATGTCGATCAGTACTTCGCCAAAGCCAGCTACAAGTTCGATTTAGGTGGCAATCCGTTCTCCACCAGCTACCAGTTCTACGGGGCGCGTGACAAAGTCGATGACCGCAGTGCCAGCGACATTTATGACGGTACGGCCTGGCTGCAGGCGTTGACCTTCGGCTACAAGGTGGCGGAAGTTGTTGACCTGCGTCTGGAAGGGACCTGGGTTAAGGCCGATGGTCAGCAAGGGTTCTTCCTGCAACGTATGACACCGACCTATGCGTCATCCAACGGTCGTCTGGATATCTGGTGGGATAACCGTTCGGACTTCAACGCCAACGGTGAAAAAGCGGTCTTCTTCGGTGCAATGTATGACCTGAAGAACTGGAATCTGCCTGGCTGGGCGGTCGGGGCTTCTTATGTGTATGCCTGGGACGCGAAACCGTCTACCTGGCAGAGCAGCCCGGATGCGTACTACGACAAAAACCGTACCATCGAAGAGTCATCTTACAGCCTGGATGCAGTCTATACGCTGCAGGACGGTCGTGCGAAAGGCACCATGTTTAAACTGCACTTCACCGAATATGACAACCACTCCAACATCCCGAGCTGGGGTGGCGGTTATGGCAACATCTTCCAGGATGAGCGCGACGTGAAGTTCATCGTGATTGCGCCGTTCACCATCTTCTAATGCCAACAGCGGCAGGCCCTGCGCCTGCCGCACCGTTGAGGACCATGCTATGAAAAAACTGATACTCATCGCCGTGATGGCCTCGGGACTGGTGGCCTGCGCGCCGTCAACGGCCCCGAAAGAAGACAGCCGGTTGAAAGAGGCGTACAGCGCCTGTATCAATACGGCGCAGGGTTCGCCAGAGAAAATCGAAGCCTGTCAGAGCGTGTTGAATGTGCTGAAAAAAGAGAAACAGCATCAGCAGTTTGCGAATCAGGAGAGTGTAAGGGTGCTGGATTACCAGCAGTGTATTCAGGCGACGCGCACCGGTAACGATCAGGCCGTGAAAGCCGATTGCGATAAGATCTGGCAGGAAATTCGCAGCAACAATACGGCGAAGTAAGCGTCAGAAACAACATAAAACGGGCGGAGAGATTTCTCCGCCCGTTTGCGTTTCAGAGCTTATTCTCTGCCGTCTGATAACCGCGGCTGAGACGGACAAACAGCATTGCGGTTGCGACGAGTCCACAGAGCGCTGCGCACATGAGCCACCAACCCGGAGAACTCTTATCGCCGGTCAACTGGACCAGCGCCGTGGAAATAGCGGGCGTCAGGCCGCCGAAAATCGCCGTGGCGAGGCTAAAGGCCAGCGAAAACCCCACGGTTCGCACATAAATCGGCATCACTTCGGTCAGTGCGGCAACCATCGCGCCGTTGTACATGCCGAAGAAGAACGAGAACCAGAGCAGCACCAGCGTCATACGGGTGAAATCCGGGGCGGCGGTAAGCCAGTTCATTACCGGCCAGGTGGTGATCAGGGCGAGCAAAGTGATGCCCATCAGCACCGGGCGACGCCCAATCCGGTCAGAGATGGCGCCGCCAATTGGCAGCCAGATGAAGTTAGAAATCCCCACCAGCATGGTGACTATCAGGCTGTCACGCGCGCTCAGGTTCAAAACGGCTCTCCCGTATGTAGGGGTATAAACGGTAATAAAATAAAAGGTCGTGGTCGTCATCGCCACCAGTAAGGTACCTGCGGTGATGATGCGCCAGTTTTTAACGATGGTGGTAAAAATCTCCCGGGTGTCGGGGCGGTGCTTACGTTGTAAAAAGGCTTCAGTTTCCTGTAGTGAACGTCGAAGAACAAAAATCAGCGGAATAATCATACAGCCAATAAAGAACGGGATTCGCCAACCCCATTCAGAGATCTCATCGTGTCCCAGCGTGACATTCAGGCCGTAGCCAATCAGCGCGGCGACAACGATCGCGACCTGTTGACTGGCCGATTGCCAACTGGTGTAAAAGCCTTTGTTGCCAGGCGTTGCAATTTCAGAAAGATAAACAGAGACGCCACCCAGTTCGACGCCGGCAGAGAATCCCTGTAACAAGCGCCCCAGCAGGACCAGCGCGGGGGCCAGCAGGCCGATGGTCTGATAACCCGGAACGAGGGCTATCAGCAGCGTGCCGCAGCCCATGATTGCAAGAGTGACCATCAGTCCTTTACGCCGGCCGATCCTGTCGATATATGCCCCCAGTATTACCGCCCCGATGGGACGCATTAAAAAGCCGGAGCCAAAAACGGCAAAAGTAAGCATGAGGCTGGCGAACTCACTTTCGGCAGGAAAAAACGTCTTTGCGATATAGGTGGCATAAAAACCAAACAGAAAAAAATCGAACTGTTCGAGAAAATTACCGCTGGTCACACGCAGTATTGCGCCGAACGTGCCGGCGCGCGATGGTTGTTGAGTCATTGAGGTTGCTCCACTGTCTTATCATAATATTTATAGAGGTAAGAGTTTGCGGGTCAGTCGCCTGCGACCCCCGCCTGTTTTCCGCGTCGCTTCTCAATCGCCCATTTGAGTAAAGACGCGCAGCGGTAAAATCCGTGGGCAAATTTTCCGTACGGAATGGTCAAAAAAAGTGCCATGACCACGCCAAGATGGATGGCAAGCAGGATCCCCATCCATGAGGTGTCTCTTCCCGCCAGCAAGCCCAGACCGGTCAGGCTGGTCAGTAGCAGCAGTAAAATAAATCCGCGATCCATTGGTTTCTGCCGCGCGTCACCATGCAGAGGCGAACGCTTAAGGTTTAGCCACAGCAGGCCTGCCGGACCGACGACTAAACCGACGCCTCCGAGCGTGCCAAGCATGACCGGCACGCTAAAGAACGGGTAGGGGGCTTCCCATCCGGCAAAATAGTGGTAGCCGGTCGCCACCACGGTCGCGGCGAAACAGAGCATAAAGCCGTAGAAGGTGAAATGATGGAAACGACGGCGCATCAGCGTAAAGGCGTCGTCAGCGTCGTTGCAGCCTTTGCCATGTCCGCCGTCGAGGTATTTCAGCGTCAGCGCATTGTGCGAGGCTTCGGCAATTTCCGCCGGACGTGGCCCGACCGGCGATATCTCACGCCAGAAGCGGATCACGCCCGCCATCAGTAAACCGATCGCCAGAACGAAAACGGAACCAAACATCCATGCCAGCAGGTTGTGCGGGAAGATTTGGTAGAAATCACCGGCCAGCGGTGGGTGGCGCAGCGATCCTTTCAGCCCCATCGCGAGGAGTAAAAAGAGGATCAGACTAAAGACCAGCGCCAGCGTCACGGTGACGCCTGCCCGGCGATACAGTGCGCCAAAGGCCGCAGGCTGTGCGTAATGTTGATAGGTCTCCAGGCGTACTTCCGCCATCGCTTTCGGCACGTTGAGAGCAAACTCATGCGGCGGGGCATACTGGCAGGCATGTAAGCAGGCGCCGCAGTTATGACACAGGTTAGCAAGATAGTTGATGTCGGCTTTGCCGAATTCCAGTCGTTGAGTCATTGCCGGAAACACGGCGCAAAACCCTTCGCAATAGCGGCAGGCGTTACAAACCTGCATCACCCGCTCGACTTCCGCCTCCGGCTCGGTGAGAATTTTGGCTTCAATAATCAATTTTTCAAGCTGCTTCATGGCGCGCCTCCTTACGTGCCGCCCGTGCGGCTTCTTTCCCTGCGATCCGCCCGAACGTGGTGCCGATGGACATGCCGACACCGGCGGTATAACCCTTGCCCAGCACGTTGCCTGCCATCATCTCACCGGCAACGAACAGGTTACGGCTGGGGGCACCAGCGAAGTGGACCGCAGCGTGTGCATTCACTTTCAGTCCCAGATAGGTAAAGGTGATCCCCGGACGCAGGGCATAGCCGTAGTAGGGTGGTGTATCGATAGGCCGCGCCCAGTGGGTTTTGGGTGGCGTCAGGTTCTGCGTCGCGCAGTTATCCAGCGTTGTGTGATCAAACTGGCCCGGTTGACAGGCCTGGTTGTACTGCTCCACGGTATGGGTAAAGCGTTCGGTATCCAGCCCCAGCTGGCGGGCCAGTTCACCCAGCGTGTTGGCTTGCGCACCCGGGAAAACCGGCGGCATAAAGTGGCCGATCGCTTTGCTATCGATAATGGAGTAGCCAATCTGGCCGGGCTGGTGGGCAACCAGACGCCCCCAGATGGCATACCGTTTCGGCCAGAAATCTTCGCCTTCATCGTAAAAGCGCTCCGCGTCCCGATTGACCACCACGCCAAGCGAGACGCAATCCACGCGGGTACAAATGCCGCCGTCATACAGCGGGGCTCGGGCATCAATGGCAACACAGTGGGACTGGGACGGATCGCCGATGATGTCAGCCCCGGCATCGATCATAAATCTGAGCAAGACGCCCTGATTAAAGCGGGTGCCGCGAATGAGGAAGTTATCGGCCGGCCATTCGCCACGCGCGTTTTCCCCCCAGGCCTCGCGCAGCCATTCGCGGTTGGATTCAAACCCGCCAGCGGCGAGGACGCAGGCTTTGGCCTCAATGCGCTCGTTCCCTGCCAGGGCGGCGACGAATTCACCGTTGCGCAATTCAAGCGCCTGTACCGGCGAGTTGTAGCGAATCTGAACCCCCAGCTTTTCTGCGCTGCGGTAATAGGCGTTCACGAGGGCTTTACCGCCGCCCATGAAGAAGGCATTGGTACGCGCCACGTGCAGTGCGCCAGAGAGTGGAGGCTGAAAGTTAACACCGTGCTGGCGCATCCAGTCACGACACTGCGATGAGGTGCGGATCACCAGACGCGCCAGCGCTTCATTGGTGTTGCCTTCCGTGACACGCCAGAGATCCTGCCAGAATTCCTCTTCGGGATAACTCTCGACCAGCACATCCTGTGGCGCATCGTGCATGCATCGTAAATTGCGCGTATGTTGAGAATTGCCGCCGCGCCATTCCCGTGGTGCAGCCTCTAACAGCAACACGGAGGCTCCTGCCTCGCGAGCGGTTAAGGCGGCACATAACGCGGCATTACCGCCGCCAATCACCAGTACATCCACCATCGTATACTCCATTACCATTTAACTATTTGTTAAATTTGTAATTGAAATGTATACGTACGGGTTGTATGGGCGCTATGACGAAAAGCTAAAGACCTGTTTAGTGAGCGTAAAGGGTTGCACCCGGCCAACAGCCGGTTTCAACAAGTTCACGCATGACTTTTGTGAGCATCACGCGGGCGGCGAGCCCGGCGGGGGTGAGTTCATCGTCAGACAGGCTGACCAGAAAATTGGGGCGGCTAAGTACAGGATTGTGGACACCGATCACTCTTAGCGCGTCTCTCTCAAGGTGCGAAATGGCAGCTCCGGGTTGCAGCGTGGCACCGAGTCCGCTGCGAACGGCATGCATCAGTAACGTCAGGCCGTCAATTTCCGTGGCGATATCAACCTTTAGTCCGTGTTCCTGGCAGATGGCCTCCAGTCGGCCGCGCAGTCCGTGACCTAGGCTGGGCATGATCAGGGGAATATTCGCCAGTTGAGCAGGGGTTATGATGTCATCCTGAATATCCGCCAGCAGCTCGTGCGTGCCAATCAGAAAAAGCCGCTCTTCGAGAACCGGCCTGGCGCTCCAGCGCAGGATCTTCTCTTTTTGAAAAACGACGGCCAGATCAATCTGACGGGTGTTGATCATCCGTTCCAGATTGCCCGAGAGGCTTTCCACCACATGCAAGCGTACGTCGGCGTAATGTTCCCGCATAGCATGAATAAACGGCATTCCCAGGACAGAGGCCGTGCTGGGGGCCATGCCGACACTGACGTGTCCGGACAGACGCGCATCGCGCGCGGCCAGAATGGCGTCATCAGCGTGACGCAGCGCCAGTTGCGCCTGTGAGTAAAAGGCCAGACCGGCGTTGGTTGGCGTTACGCCACGTGAGGTTCGCTGCAACAGACGAATCGCGAGTTCGTTTTCCAGTCGTGTCATCTGCTGGCTGAGCGCGGAAACGCCGATGTCGAGATCGAGCGCCGCGCTGCCCATACTCCCGGTTTCCACAATACGGACAAAATAACGTAGCTGGCGAAGTTCCATTTCGATTCTCCGGACAAGGCAGGGTGAGATTTTACATTAAAGCAACATGCTGTCAGAAGAAAGCGCGGCGTGGGGAATAACACGCATAAAAAAAGCCAACCGGCAGGTTGGCTTTTCAGAATAATACAAATTATTTCGCGTCGTGCGCGTGTTCGTCTTCGCGACAATCGCCTTCAGCGCAGTGGCCGTACAGATAAAGGCTATGATTCGTCAGACGAATGCCATGCTTCGCCGCGATCTCACGCTGACGCGCTTCAATAGAATCATCACTGAATTCGATCACTTTGCCGCAATCGAGGCAAATAAGGTGATCGTGATGATGCTGCTGGGTCAGCTCGAAAACGGATTTACCGCCTTCAAAATTGTGGCGGGTAACGATCCCGGCGTCGTCAAACTGGTTCAGCACGCGATACACGGTCGCCAGACCAATTTCTTCACCCATGTCGATCAGTCGTTTATATAAATCTTCCGCACTGACGTGATGGTTTTCCGGTTCCTGAAGAACTTCCAGGATCTTTAAACGAGGAAGCGTTACTTTCAGGCCAGCCTTCTTTAATGCGGTATTGTTGTCAGTCATGCGGAATCTGTCCTGTTGCTAAACGATTCACTTCATACAAGAAGTGACAGAAATTGCACTCGAGATAATGCGTTTCATTATAGGACTGCCGTGTCTAAATGAAAACCGCAAGCCTCTGGCAAATGTTAATAAATAGTCGGTATTGCCTGGAAATGAGAGCGCCACCTAAAAACTCCCGCACATTGTACAGGGATGGGCAAGAAAGTTACAAATTTGTAGCAATTATTTTGATTGGTTCTGTCTATTGATGCGGCGCAAACATTGTCTGCGCCGCCGTACATCAGGCGTTAATGATGTCGTCGAGGTGCAGTTCTTCAGAAATCTGCTTCACCCATTTTTCCACGCGCTCGGCGGTCAGTTCCGGCTGACGGTCTTCGTCAATCGCCAGACCGACAAAATGGTCGTCATCCGCCAGACTTTTGGACGCTTCAAAATGATAGCCTGCGGTCGGCCAGTGACCCACGATGGTTGCGCCGCGCGGCTCAATGATATCGCGGATTGTGCCTAACGCGTCGCAGAAGTATTCAGCATAGTCTTCCTGATCGCCGCAGCCAAACAGCGCAACCAGTTTGCCGTTAAAATCAATGTCTTCGAGGGTCGGGAAGAAGTCGTCCCAGTCGCACTGCGCTTCACCGTAGTACCAGGTTGGGATACCAAGCAGCAGAATGTCATAGCCTTCGAGATCTTCCTTGCTGCTTTTTGCAATGTCATGCACATCGGCAACGTCTTTACCAAGCTGTTTTTGAATCATTTTTGCGATATTTTCGGTATTCCCGGTGTCGCTGCCGAAAAAGATGCCAGTGATTGCCATGAGTAAAGTAACCTCTTGAAACTTATTGAAATGGTGGTGGCGAGTTGCCCACAGATAACGGCAATCATAGCAGAACAGTCAGGTATGCGGAAATAGCAAACGCATACGAGTGCACTCCATGCTACACGAAAGTGGGGAATGGGGTGATTTCAGGCGAGATCCTGGCCGCGTAGCGCCGCCAGTTGGGCCATCAGTATCTCTTCAATCAGTTCGCTGCGGCTCATCTCCCGGGATTCCGCCAGCTCATTTAGCGCGTCAACGGCTTCCGCGTTGAGTTTGAGCTCGACACGCTTAAGACCACGAACTTTGTCGCGTTTTAGCTGATTACGCTTGTTAATGCGCAGTTGTTCATCGCGCGAAAGCGGATTGGTTTTCGGTCGTCCCGGGCGACGCTCGTGCGCGAACAGATCTAGTGTCGTACGGTCCGTTTGTTCTTTGGCCATGATTTTGGTGACTTCGGGGAAACAATCAGCCAGGCCTCTGCCCGGATGGATAGCGCGCCATCATACATCAGCGGATGAGGCGCGCCAACGTTCGTACGTGTAATCGCGCACGGACGCTGAGTTTTTAATCAGTTAGCCGTCTCGTTGAGATAACGACGGATGGCGCGCAGCACCGCCTCCGGCTTTTCGGCATGCACCCAATGACCCGCCCCGGCAATCACATGCGCACGCGCCTGTGGGAACTGGGCCAGTAAATCGGCGCGATACGCCTCGGTGACATAAGGGGAGTTGCCGCCGGGGATAAACAGCGCCGGATGATCCCAGGCCGGAATCGTCTCCCAGCCGACGATATGCGGGTATTGTTCCCACAGCACCGGCACGTTAAAACGCCACTCGCCGTCAACATATGATTTCAGCAAAAACTGAATCACGCCTTCTTCATTAAGATATTCGCGCATGACCGCAGCCGCCTGCTGGCGGGTCTTTGCCTCTGATGCCGTCACCGCGTTGATGGCAGCGAAAATTTCGTCGTGGCGGCGGACAGGGTAGTCCACCGGGGCGATATCTATTGCCACTAAACGATCGATGCGTTCCGGGGCCAGCGCGCTGAGCGCCATTACCGCTTTACCGCCCATCGAGTGACCAATAAAGGTGGCTTTTTCGATGTGTTGTGCCTCCAGCGTATCCAGCAGATCCTGTGCCATCGCCGGGTAGTTCATCACCGGGTCGCGAGGAGAGAGACCGTGGTTACGCATATCGACCTGGATGATGTCATGGTCGTTCACCAGGTCGCGTGCGAGCACGCCCAGGTTGTCCAGACTACCAAATAAACCGTGAACCAGTACGATGGGAGAATTATTGTGCAGGTTTTGTGCGGATTGCGCTCGGATATTCAATTTCATGGCAAAGTTCTTTTTTTCGCTCTGTCGGGTTAGGGTATTATGTTGACCATTCTGCCACTGGGCTGCAACCACTTCGGTTTTCTCCGAGTTTTTTGTTCAGCCAGGTTTGACGCTATTCGCCGTTGGGATTTGCCCCTATACTCCCAACGATTTGTATTTCAGATCAGATAAGACACCGCACTGGATTAAGATGAAAACGATTGAAGTTGATGATGAACTCTATAGCTATATTGCCAGCCACACGAAGCATATCGGCGAGAGCGCATCCGAGATTTTACGGCGTATGTTGAAGTTTTCCGCCGCATCACAGCCCGTCACGCCAGTGACAAAAGAGGTTCGCACTGCGCAACCGGTGGTTGCAGAGGCGAAACCCGTCAATCTTGTCAAAGATAAAGTGCGCGCGATGCGTGAACTGCTTCTGTCCGATGAATATGCGGAACAGAAGAAAGCGGTTAACCGCTTTATGCTGGTGCTGACTACACTTTATACACTGGATCAACACGCGTTTGCTGAAGCAACGGAATCGTTGCATGGCCGTACGCGTGTCTATTTTGCGGCTGATGAACAGACGCTACTGAAAAACGGTAATCAAACCAAACCAAAACACGTGCCCGGCACGCCTTATTGGGTGATCACCAACACCAACACCGGCCGTAAATGCAGCATGATCGAACACATCATGCAGTCAATGCAATTCCCGGCGGAATTGATTGAAAAGGTTTGCGGAACAATTTAATCCATGCAGAAAAGGACCAGGCAATGGCAATCCACGACCGTGCAGGCAAGCCTGCGCAACAAAGTGATTTGATTAACGTCGCTCAACTGACGGCACAATACTATGTACTGAAGCCCGCAAAAGGAAATGCGGAACACGCGGTGAAGTTCGGCACTTCCGGACACCGTGGCAGTGCAGGTCGTCATAGCTTCAACGAGCCCCACATTCTGGCGATTGCGCAGGCTATCGCGGAAGAGCGTGCGAAAAACGGCATTACGGGTCCGTGCTATGTGGGTAAAGACACCCATGCGCTGTCCGAACCGGCGTTTATCTCCGTACTGGAAGTGCTCGCAGCGAACGGTGTCGACGTGATTGTTCAGGAGAACAACGGTTTTACCCCAACGCCAGCAGTATCGAATGCAATTCTGGTCCACAACAAAAAAGGCGGCCCGCTGGCTGACGGTATTGTCATTACCCCGTCCCACAACCCGCCGGAAGATGGCGGCATTAAATACAACCCGCCTAACGGTGGCCCGGCAGATACTAACGTCACGAAAGTGGTGGAAGACCGCGCGAATGCGCTGCTGGCTGATGACCTCAAAGGCGTGAAACGTATTTCTCTGGATGCGGCGCTGGCGTCCGGTCATGTCAAAGAACAGGACCTGGTACAGCCGTTCGTTGAAGGGCTGGCGGACATCGTCGACATGGCTGCTATCCAGAAAGCCGGTCTGACGCTGGGCGTGGATCCGCTGGGCGGTTCCGGTATTGAATACTGGAAGCGTATCGCGGAGCATTACAAACTGAACCTGACCATCGTGAACGATCAGGTTGATCAAACCTTCCGTTTTATGCATCTCGATAAAGATGGCGCGATCCGTATGGACTGCTCGTCTGAGTGTGCGATGGCCGGTTTGCTCGCGCTGCGCGACAAGTTCGACCTGGCGTTCGCCAACGACCCCGATTATGACCGTCACGGTATTGTCACCCCGGCGGGGCTGATGAATCCGAACCACTATCTGGCGGTGGCGATCAACTACCTGTTCCAGCATCGTCCGCAGTGGGGTAAAGAGGTGGCCGTCGGTAAAACGCTGGTCTCTTCAGCCATGATCGACCGCGTGGTTAACGATCTGGGTCGCAAACTGGTAGAAGTCCCGGTTGGTTTTAAATGGTTTGTTGATGGTCTGTTTGACGGCAGCTTCGGCTTTGGCGGTGAAGAGAGCGCGGGGGCATCCTTCCTGCGTTTCGACGGTACGCCGTGGTCTACCGATAAAGACGGGATCATCATGTGCCTTCTGGCGGCAGAAATTACCGCCGTCACCGGGAAGAACCCGCAGGAGCACTACAACGAGCTTGCTGCCCGTTTTGGCGCGCCGAGCTACAACCGTCTGCAGGCAGGCGCAACGTCCGCACAAAAGGCGGCGCTGTCTAAACTGTCTCCGGAGATGGTCAGCGCCAGCACGCTGGCAGGTGACCCGATCACTGCGCGTCTGACCGCAGCACCGGGTAACGGTGCGTCGATTGGCGGTCTGAAAGTGATGACCGACAACGGCTGGTTCGCCGCGCGTCCGTCCGGTACGGAAGATGCGTACAAGATCTATTGCGAGAGCTTCCTCGGTGAAGAGCATCGCAAGCAGATCGAGAAAGAAGCCGTCGAAATTGTCAGCGAAGTGCTGAAAAACGCCTGAGTTAAAAAGTCGCATTAAAAAGGAGCCGATTGGCTCCTTTTTCTATTCCCGCACGCTTTCCCGTAGGCTGCCATCCGGCGTTGTTTTATTGCCTGAAGGCGCTTCGCTTATCAGGCCTACGCTCGCACGATATTGGAAGTTCGCGTGGTTATTGGGGGAGCTTATACGCCTGACGCGCTAATAACTTCCAGTCACCCGCGCTGTCTTTTTTCATCACCAGCATCACGCCGATTTTCACTTCGCCTGGTTTGCCGCTGTCGTTTGTTTTCGCCTCCAGAATATGGCGGACGATCGCGACATCGCCATCAATCTGAACAGTCTGATCGTTCAGATTTAAGGTCTTGAATTGTGATTTTCCTGTCACG
The DNA here is from genome assembly GCF_950098555.1 of Citrobacter sp. T1.2D-1. Taxonomy (NCBI): domain Bacteria; kingdom Pseudomonadati; phylum Pseudomonadota; class Gammaproteobacteria; order Enterobacterales; family Enterobacteriaceae; genus Citrobacter; species Citrobacter sp. T1.2D-1. Next base: position 66,421 of record NZ_CATNHH010000078.1, on the reverse strand, counting down.
ATAGCGTCAACAAATTCGGCGTTATTTTCAATTCTTCCGCTGGAATGGCCATAGCTCAGGGAGGCGGTTCCCACTTTTTCCAGACTGGATTTTTCACCGCTCAGCATCGCCTGACGCATGCTTTCTACGGCATCTGTCACCGCTTTAACGTCTGTACTCTGTGCAAAGCAAGAGCTGCTTAACAGCAAGAGCGCCATACAAAATGCTTTTTTCATGTTCATCTCCTGATAGAAATTTTTGGCCTCAGTCGGCCCCTGAACCTAATGAAATTCTGTCGAAACATTCAGGATGTAAATAGAACATGCATTCATTAAAAATAAAACGATGTTTTAATGATGAACATCACAGACTGTGAAAAACGTTCTCGCTCTGATCGGATTACGCTTTCCTGTGCTCACCTTCTTCTTTTGCAGAAGTGAAAAAAAGGCGCCACAGGGCGCCTTTTATGACTGTCGTATAGCAATACGTCCACCGGGCAGGGTTTTAACCGTGCTTATTCTTCAGTTCAAAGCGCGGTGAGACCAGACCATAAAGCGTCCAGCCGAGGAAGGTCACGATGGAACCATACAGCATCGCTTCCTCACCTGACGAGTAGAGCGCATAGAAGCTGTACATCGCGCCCACGAACGCCACGAAGTTTGCCGATTTTGCTTTCGCCGCCGGAACATTCGCCACTCGCTGAATGATCACCAGCGCGGCCATCGACAGGATGTACGGGATGATGTTCGTTACCACGGCCAGGTTGACCAGCACGTTAAACTGGCTGTTCAGCGACGGGCTGATAGTCATCAACGATAAGCCGCTCTGGATGACCACAATCGTCAGCATTCCCTGAACGGGCGCATCGACTTTAGTCACGCGAGAGAAGATCCTGGGGAAATAACCTTCGTCGGCAGAGGATTTAAAGACCTGGGCAATCGTGAACTGCCAGCCTAACAGCGAGCCGCAGCAGGACATGATCATCAGCGCCATGATCACTTTACCCACTTCCGGCGTGAACATCTGCGCAAACGCCAGACCAAACGGGGCGGTCGAGTTTGCCAGATCCATGTTAGGCACAATCCCGGCAATGACGTTGGTGGAGACGATGTAGATCACCGCCGCGCCCAGCGTCCCGCCCAGTACGGCAATTGGTACGTTCTTTTCAGGGTTTTCCACCACTTCCGCGTTAGCACAAGCCGATTCAAGACCAAGAAACGCCCACAACGTCATCGCGATAGACGAACCGACCGCCGTGAAGAACGGTACGTTATGCGGGTTCCAGGAGTTGGCATACAGGGTTGGACTAAACCAGAACCAGCCGATGATACACAGACCGACCACCGGAATGATGACGCCCCAGACGGTGATACTGCTGATCTGTCCGGTAATGCGCGCACCGCCAAAGTTAGCAACCGTACAGATCCACAGCACGCCAATGGTGGCGAGACCGATTTGCACCGGGGTAAGACTAGCGCCAAATAGCTCGGTACCATAACCCACGGCGGAAATCGCGATGGCGACGTTGGCAATCAACAGCGACACCCCGTAGGTGTAGTTCGCCATAAAGTTGCCGGATTTACCAAACGCATATTCCGCGTAGCCACCCATCCCGCCGGATTTACGGCTAAACATGCCACACTTGGCGAACGCCCAGGCCAGCGCCATGGAACCGACGGCGGTAACCAGCCAGGAGATAATCGAAATGGTGCCGACTTCAGCCAGTTTGGTCGGCAGCATGATGATCCCGGAACCCATCATATTGACCATGGTCAGGATGGTGAGTTGCATCACGCCCATTTTATTGGATTTGGCTTTACTCATAATGCTTCTCCTTTCAACAGGCCAGTCTGTGCTTCGCGGGGTTTAATCACGTAGCACCACACCTGTTTGCGACCATCGCACTCTTTGACGTACACACCCTGAAGCTCCGGCGCAAAACCGGGCAGCAGGTTGATCCCTTCCTCCAGCGCGCTGAAGTAACGCAGTACCGCGCCGCCCCAGACTTCCCCCGGAACCACGCACAGCACGCCTGGCGGGTAAGGGAGCGCGCCTTCAGCGGCAATGCGGCCTTCGGCTTCTGGCAGAGGCACCAGATCCACTTCACCACGCAGATACGCGTAGTTGGCTTCCTGAGGGTTCATGCTAACGCGCGGGAAATGCGACTTACGGAACATCTCTTTTTGCAGCTGCTTCACGTTATGGCGTGCGTACAGGTCGTGCATCTCCTGACACAGCTGGCGCAGGGTATAACCGGCATAGCGCGCTTCGTGCTGTTTGTAGAGCGACGGCAGTACATCAGCCAGTGGCGCATCAGACTCCAGCAACCGCTCGAAACGCACCAACAGGGCGACGAGCTGTTGCAGTTTTGCCATATCTTCCGCCGGGGTCAGCAGGAACAGGATCGAGTTGAGGTCGCATTTTTCCGGCACCACGCCATTTTCACGCAGGAAGTTGGCAAGGATGGTTGCCGGGACGCCGAAGGTGTCGTATTCGCCGCTATGTGCGTTGATCCCCGGCGTGGTCAGCAGCAGTTTGCAGGGGTCAACAAAGTATTGATGCTCGGCGTACCCTTCAAACGCATGCCAGCGTTCGCCCGGGACGAAGTGGAAGAAGCGCAGGTCATTCGCAATTTCCGCGGTAGGGTAAGACTGCCACGGTTTACCCTCAATCCATTGCGGAACGAACGGGCGAATATGATGGCAGTTATCGAGGATCAGCTTACGGGCGTCGATACCGTTCGCCACGCAATCCATCCACATATTGCGACCACTGACGCCTTCGTGCATTTTGGCGTTAATATCCAGCGCCGCAAACAGCGGATAGAACGGGCTGGTGGAGGCGTGCATCATAAACGCATTATTCATGCGTTTATGCGGTACATAACGCGACTGGCCTTTGATATGGCTGTCTTTTTTGTGTATTTGCGAGGTCTGGGAGAAGCCTGCCTGCTGCTTGTGAACCGACTGCGTCACCAGAATACCCGGATCGTTTTCGTTCAGTTCCAGCAGGAGTGGTGAGCAATCCGCCATCATCGGGATAAACTGCTCATAGCCTACCCAGGCGGAGTCGAACAGGATGTAGTCGCAAAGGTGACCAATCTTATCCACCACCTGACGCGCGTTATAAATCGTGCCGTCGTAGGTCCCTAACTGGATGACGGCAAGACGGAACGGACGTGCATCCCGGGAACGTGGTGGTGCCACTTCGCTAACTAACTCACGCAGATAGCTCTCTTCAAAACAATGAGCATCGATCCCGCCGATGAAACCGTACGGGTTACGCGCCGTTTCCAGATAGACCGGCGTTGCGCCCGCCTGCAATAACGCGCCGTGATGGTTTGACTTATGGTTGTTGCGGTCGAAGAGCACCAGATCGCCCGGAGTGAGCAGCGCGTTAAGCACCACTTTGTTGGACGAAGAGGTTCCGTTCAGCACAAAGTAGGTTTTATCGGCATTAAACACCTTCGCGGCATGCTGCTGGGCAATGCACGGCGCGCCTTCGTGGATCAGCAAATCGCCCATTGCCACGTCGGCATTACACAGGTCGGAGCGGAAAAGCGCTTCGCCAAAATATTCCACGAACTGGTTGCCAGCCGGGTGACGGCGGAAAAACTCGCCACCCTGGTGTCCTGGGCAGTCGAAGGCGCTGTTCCCCTGGTTAACATAGTCAACCAGCGCGCGGAAGAACGGGGGTCGTAATTGCGTTTCGTAATGGCTGGCTGCCGTTTCTAACTGACGACCGTAGAAAGCGGTACGGGCTTCGTGACATTCAAATACGCCCGAAATGCGTGGTAGATATTCTGCCGGAACGCGCTCTTCCTCTTCCGTTGCGATGAAGACGGGAATACCGTAGCCGGTCGCGTCAATTTCATCGAGTTTTCCACGTTCAATATCATTGACAGATAACACCACTGCAGCCACATCAATAAAATGGCTTTCATCAACATTCACAATCGTGCGTTGTGTAGAAAAACAGTCAGGACAAGAACGACTCACGGCAATTTTTAATTCAGACATTTTCATCTCTTTATTTTCAGGTAATAGCAGGTCCTCAATTTCTCGAATGAGAAACTGATAACTCCGGAATAAAAGCAAAGTGTGTCCCCTGATAAATAAATCAGTAAATTGCTTTTTTTAGGATGCAAAAAACCTTACCTGTCCGGTCACAGGCGAATCAAGGCTTAAGCAGAGTGAGCACTGAGGAATACAGGCGTGAGCCTGTGATACAGCGAGTCAGGAAGACCTGTATGCTGGAGTGCCCATAGTCGAAAGACTAACGGGCATTAAAGAAATGAAAGTCAAAGCTATTACGGTGGGCAAACATCATAATATGCGTTGTCCGCCTTATATGGGGCATTGTACGGCTATTATTTTCCATTTTGCTTACCTTTACTGGATGAGTGGAAGGTGAGGGTATTTTATCCAGGAAATGGCATCATTCTGTGAAGGGGATCAATAATAAACGATCATTTTCAAAATAATTAGTCGCTGTTTATGCATATCGTGCGATAAGATATCACATTGTTATTTATATGTTATATAAATGTATTTTATTATTTTTTTAGGATTTTACTTGTGATGGGAAATATATCTATTGTGACACAAAAAATAATAAAGATATTATTTTTGTTTTATTTAAAATAAATGAATAACCATTCAGGGCATAAAACGATAGCCAATGCCGGTTTCGGTAATGAAATGGCGGGGTCGGGCGGGATCATGCTCCAGTTTCTGTCGCAAGTGGCCCATATAAATACGCAAATAGTGACTGTGCTCGACGGCGTTCGGTCCCCAGACCTGGTTCAACAACTGGCGCTGGGTAAGCACTTTTCCGGCGTTGTTAAGCAATACGGCCAGCAGGCGAAACTCAATCGGCGTCAGGTGGATTTCCGTTTCACCGCGATGAATCAGATGTGCAGCGAGGTCTACCTCCACATCGGAAAAGCGCACCACCGGTTCGGGGGAGGGGGTGGCGGAATGACGGCGCAGGGCAACGCGCAGGCGCGCCTGTAACTCGCCAATGCCAAAAGGCTTGCTCAGATAGTCATCGGCACCCGCGTCCAGCGCGGCAATTTTGTCACTCTCTTCGCTACGGGCAGAGAGCACAATCACCGGGACGGCGCTCCACTGTCGCAGGTCGCGAATAAAATCAATACCATCACCATCCGGCAGGCCGAGATCGAGAATAATGAGATCGGGCTTGCGCGTTGCCGCCTCCAGCAAGCCGCGTTGAAGGGTCTCGGCTTCGTACACGCGCAGACCATCGGCTTCCAGCGCGGTACGCAGAAAGCGGCGAATGGCTTGCTCATCTTCAACAATCAGAACGTTTGTCACATATCCTCATGAAAATCTTCAAGTTCTGGCGGGGCTTCTTGCACCAGTGTAACACGGAAACAGGCACCGCCCTGAGGGCGATTATAGACGGCAATTGTCCCGCCATGCACTTCCACAATCGCCCGACAAATGGCCAGCCCCAGCCCAACGCCCGGCACCGCTGACTCTTTGTTCCCCCGCGCGAATTTATCGAAAACGCGCTGCTCCTGACCTTGCGGAATGCCCGGCCCATTATCCCAGACGTCAAGTTGCAGATGTTTGTCTGCCACGTGTGCGTCGATACCGATCTCCGCCTGCGGTCCGGCATATTTGATGGCATTTTCCAGCAGGTTAATCAGCACCCGCTCGAACAGCGGGCCATCGACATGAATGAGGGTCAGCGGCGCGGGCAGGGAAAGATTCACCGGATGAACCAGGCCGGGTTCCAGCATTTTCAGCGCGCTGCCGACCACTTCTTCCAGCGTCAGCCACTCTTTCTTGAGGTTGAAACCGCCCGACTGAATGCGTGCCATATCCAACAGATTGTTGACCAGGCGGGTGGTATTCAGCACATGCTGGCGAATTTCGCTGGCCTGTCTGGCATGGGGCGAGCCTTCGCTGGCGAGGTCGAGCGTGAGGATTTCCGCCTGACCAAACAGCACGGTTAGCGGGGTACGCAGGTCGTGAGAAAGCGCGGCGAGCAGGGCGTTTCGCAGGCTTTCACGTTCGCTGGCCATCCGCGCCAGTTCTTCGCTGGCCGTTAAGGTCAGGCGCTCCAGCGCATTCGCTACCAGCAGGGTGAACGTTTCCAGCAGTCGCTGCTGTTCGGGGATCATCAACTGGCGCAAATTGCCCGGTTCAACAACCACCAGTCCGTGTGTTTTGTCGGCACTGCGTAAAGGCAGGATCTGGTACGGCACGCCGGGCAGGGTATCGGTGCCGGCGCCCGCCGGTAACCCTTTATCAAAGCTCCAGCGGGCAATGGCATCATCCCAGGGCGTCATTCCCTGCTGGTGGGTGAGGGCGCTCAGTTTACCCTCTTCATCCGGCAACAAAATCTGGCTGCGGGCATGAAACGTGGAGGCAATAAATTGTTCGCTGGTGGTGGCGATATCGTGTGCACGGCGTCCCATCGCCAGCGCTTTCGACATCTCATAAAGATGACGCGTTCTCTGTTCCCGATAGCGCGCGACGCGGGCCTGGTAACGCACCCCCGCCGTCAGGTTACCGACGATCAGGCCCACCGTCAGCATGACGCCAAAGGTGAGGAGATACTGCACGTCTGAGACGGCGAGCGTGCCGCGTGGCGCAATGAAAAACAGGTCAAAACTGACCACGCTAATAAAGGTGGCAAACACCGACGGCCAGCGGCCATAGAAGAGCGCGATGACCACCACGCCAAGTAGATAGAGCATCACCAGGTTAGCGGCATCAAAGGCGGCCAGCCACTGGCTGGCAATAAAGGTGGTAAGGGCGCAGAGTGCGACAGCGACCAGACCGCCCTGAATTTGCACCCGCCATTTGTCCTTAAAGGCGCGGGTATCAGGCACAGACGTCAGCGCCCTGACCGGCGGATCGTCCAGGGCAACAACCATCAGATCCAGTTCCGGCGCGCGTTTCGCCAGCCGGTCGGCAAACGAATCCCGGTGCCACCAGCGCCGCGTGGTCGGGCGTCCCAGCACAATTTTTCCCAGATTGTGCTCGCGGGCGTAGCGAACCACCGCTTTGTCTTCACTGGGGTCGGACAGCGTGGCGGTTTCCGCGCCTAACTCTTGCGCCAGTCGCAGGGCATGCAGAATATTACGCCGCTGCTTTTCGGGCAGACGATGCAGCGCCGGCGTTTCGACGTAGACGGCGTGCCAGACGCTGCCCAGTCGAGATGCCAGTCGCGCGGCGGTGCGCACCAGTTTTTCACTGCCGGTGTTGTGACCAATGCAGAGCAGAATGGCGTCACGGGTATGCCAGACCTTTTCTTCACCTGGACGGCCCCGCCATGCGCGCATCTGATCGTCCACCCGATCGGCGGTACGGCGCAGCGCCAGCTCGCGTAGCGCGATTAAATTGCCCTTGCGGAAGAAGTGTTCGATAGCGCGCTCGGCCTGTCCGGCGATATAGACTTTGCCCTCTTTCAGGCGCTGACGCAGATCGTCAGGAGGCAGGTCGACCAGCACCACCTCGTCGGCAGCGTCAAAAAACGGATCCGGTACGGTTTCGCGTACCTGAATTCCCGTCACGCCACTGACCACGTCGTTCAGGCTTTCAAGATGCTGCACGTTGACGGTGGTAAAGACATCAATACCGGCATCGAGCAGTTCTTCAATGTCCTGCCAGCGCTTGGGATGACGTGAGCCTGGCGCATTACTGTGCGCCAGTTCATCCATTAAGATCAGCGCCGGACGACGGGCGAGCGCCGCATCGAGATCGAACTCGCTGATATGTCGTCCGTGGCGTGCCTGCCGCCTCAATGGCAGGATGCTGAGACCGTCCAGCAGGGCAGCGGTCTCTTTGCGTCCGTGCGTTTCCACCACGCCAATCAGGATGTCCAGTCCCTGTGCGCGCAGGCGTTGGGCTTCGGCGAGCATGGCCCAGGTTTTTCCGACGCCCGCACAGGCACCGAAGAAAATTTTCAGTTTTCCGCGATGCGGGGCAACCGCCTGCTCCAGCAGGCGATCGGGATCGGGGCGTAAAACGTCATCATCAACCATCAGAGCCCGTCCAGCGCTAAATTGAGTTCCACAATATTGACCACCGACGGACCGATAAAGCTCACCGGCGGTTTCTGCGTGTATTTTGCAACCAGTCGCGTCACCTGTTCAATGGTGAGATGGCGAGCCTGCGCCACGCGAGGGATTTGCCACGCCACCGCGGCGGGCGTCAGGTTGTTGTCCAGCCCGCTCGCGGAGGCGGTGACCAGTTCCACCGGTACGCTACGACTAGCCTGCGGGTTGGCGGCGCGCAGGGCAGCGATCCGGCTTTGCAGTTGTTTATCCAGTTCCGGGTTACTGACGGCGAGATTACTGCCGCCGGAAGCCATCGGATTATAGGGCATTTCAGCGGTGGCCGAAGGCCGTCCCTGGAAATAGCCTTCAGAGGTAAAGTTCTGCCCGATTAGCGCAGAACCGCGCACCCCGTGGTCATCCAGAATCAGTGAACCGTTGGCCTGATGCGGGAACCACCATTGCCCAAGCGCAGTGGTCAGCAGCGGATACACGCCGCCCGTTAGCAGCATCAGGAACATCATTGTTGAGAACAGCGGACGTAAACCACTCATCAGACACCTCACACCAGACCCAGCAGGGTCAACAGTAAATCAATCACTTTGATGCCAATAAACGGCACAACCAGACCACCCAGACCGTAGATCCACAGGTTACGACGCAGCATGGCTGACGCGGAAAGCGGTTTGTAGCTCACGCCTTTCAGCGCCAGCGGGATCAGAAAGACAATGATCAAGGCGTTAAAAATTACCGCGCTCAGGATGGCCGAATCAGGCGAATGCAGACGCATAATGTTCAGCGCATTCAACTGCGGATAGGTCGCGGCGAACGCGGCCGGAATGATCGCGAAGTACTTCGCCACGTCGTTGGCGATACTGAAGGTGGTCAGCGAACCGCGCGTCATTAGCATCTGTTTGCCGATGTGCACCACTTCGATAAGCTTGGTGGGATTGGAGTCGAGATCCACCATGTTGCCTGCTTCTTTTGCCGCCTGCGTACCGGAGTTCATCGCCACCGCGACATCGGCCTGGGCCAGCGCCGGGGCGTCGTTGGTGCCATCACCGGTCATTGCCACCAGGCGACCTTCAGCCTGGTACTGGCGGATGAGCGCCAGTTTAGCCTCCGGGGTCGCTTCGGCAAGGAAGTCATCTACGCCCGCTTCGGCGGCGATGGCTGCGGCGGTCAGACGGTTATCGCCGGTAATCATCACCGTTTTGATACCCATTTTACGCAACTGGGCAAAACGCTCTTTTATCCCGCCCTTGACGATATCTTTCAGCGCGATCACGCCTAATACGCGGGAACCTTCCGCCACCACGAGCGGTGTGGCACCCAGACGGGCGACGCTATCCACCTTCTGCTCAACATCCGCCGGGAACTGGCCGCCGTTGGCCTCAACGTGGCGACGGATAGCATCGACAGAGCCTTTACGAATCATCCGGTTGTCGATGTTAATGCCGCTCATGCGACTCTGGGCGGTAAAGGGAACAAAGGTGGCATGCAGCGACTGCACGTCACGCTCGCGCAGGTTAAACCGCTGCTTGGCGAGGATTACGATGCTGCGGCCTTCCGGCGTCTCATCGGCTAATGAAGAGAGCTGTGCGGCGTCGGCCAGCGTTTTTTCATCCACGCCCTGTGCAGGCAGGAAGTCCGAGGCCTGACGGTTGCCCAGCGTGATAGTGCCGGTTTTGTCCAGCAGCAGTACGTCCACGTCGCCTGCGGCCTCCACTGCGCGTCCGCTGGTGGCGATGACGTTCGCGCCGAGCATACGGCTCATCCCGGCAACGCCAATGGCGGAGAGCAACCCGCCGATAGTCGTCGGGATCAGACAAACCAGCAGGGCGACCAGTACCGTGACGCTGACCGCGTGACCGCCCCAGACTGAAAACGGCCACAGCGTGGCGGTTGCCAATAAAAAGACAATCGTCAGGGCGACCAGCAAAATAGTCAGGGCAATCTCGTTGGGCGTTTTACGGCGCTGCGCGCCTTCGACCATGGCGATCATCCGGTCAAGGAAGGTTTCGCCAGGGTTCACGCTGCATTCGATCACCAGCCAGTCGGAGAGAATGCGCGTCCCGCCGGTTACCGAGGCAAAATCGCCGCCGGACTCACGAATTACCGGCGCGGACTCGCCGGTAATGGCGCTTTCATCCACGGAGGCACCGCCTTCAATGACTTCGCCGTCGCAGGGAATAATATCGCCTGCTTCCACCAGCACGATATCGCCTTTGCGCAGCTCATCGGCCGGGACGTGGTCCATCTTCGCGCCGTACTTCGGCTCACGCAGTTTGCGCGCGAAGGCGGTTTTTTTAACCCCTTTGAGGCTGTTGGCCTGCGCTTTACTGCGCCCCTCGGCGAGCGCTTCGGCAAAGTTGGCAAACAGTACGGTGACCCACAGCCACAGACTGATTGCCCCGGTAAACAGCGCGCTGCCCGCCATCTGTCCCGTCGCCATCGCGAGCGCGATAGCGGTAGTCAGCAGGCTGCCAATCCAGACGATGAACATCACCGGGTTGCGCCACTGGGTATGTGGACTTAATTTTTTCACTGCGTCCATCAGCGCCTGAGCGACCAGAGAGGGTTCGAACAGCGCCAGTTGTTTGCGACTCATAACATTCTGCTCCGCATTGCTCAGCGTAAGGAAAGATGTTCAGCGACTGGGCCAAGCGCCAGTGCGGGAATAAAGGTCAGGGCGCCGACTAACAGCACAGTGCCTATCAGTAAACCGATAAACAGCGCGCCGTGGGTCGCCAGCGTACCAGGACTGGCCGGTTGGCTTTTTTTCGCCACCAGCGAGCCGGCAATCGCCATCACCGGGATGATGACCCCGAAGCGGCCGACAAACATGCAGAATGCCAGCAGGCAGTTCCAGAACGGGGTGTTGGCGCTCAGACCGGCAAAGGCGCTGCCGTTGTTGTTGGCCGCTGAAGAGACGGCGTACAGCACTTCACTAAAGCCGTGTGGACCGGGGTTGAGCATGGCGCTACGTCCCGCATTGGTCATCATGGCGAGCGCGGTACCGAGTAAAACCAGCGCAGGGGTGACCAGAATCGCCAGCGCGGTCATTTTCATCTCGCGAACATCAATTTTTTTGCCCAGGTATTCCGGTGTGCGACCAATCATCAGCCCGGCGATAAACACCGCCAGCAGCACGAACAGCAGCATGCCGTAAAGACCTGAACCAACGCCGCCGAATACCACTTCACCAATTTGCATTAGCCACATCGGCACCATGCCGCCCAGCGCGGTCAACGAGTCGTGCATGGCGATCACCGCGCCGCAAGAGGCCGCCGTCGTGACCACGGCAAACAGACTGCTCACCAGCACGCCAAAGCGGCTCTCTTTACCTTCCATATTGAGACTGGAATCTGCGCCAAACTGCAGCAGATGCGGGTTGCCCTGAACTTCTGCCCACATCACTACCGCAACGCAGACGATAAAGATGAGCGACATGGCCCACAGCAGCATCCGTCCCTGACGACGATCGCCTGCCGCGTCGCCAAACGCGAAGCAGAGTGCGGCTGGAATTAAAAAGATCGCCAGCATTTGCACCATGTTGGTCAGCGCAGTGGGGTTTTCGAATGGATGCGCAGAGTTAGCGTTAAAGAAACCGCCGCCGTTGGTCCCCAGCATTTTGATGGCTTCCTGCGAGGCCACTGGCCCCATCGGCAGCAGTTGTTGCACGCCTTCAAGGGTGGTGAAGGGTTGATAGGGCAGCAGGTTTTGCAGGCTGCCTTGCTGAATAAAGAACAGCGCAATCACCAGCGCGATGGGGCATAAGATCCACAGCGTAATGCGTACCAGATCGACCCACGCATTGCCCAGCGTGCTCATGCTCTGGCGCGTAAAGGCGCGGATCAGGGCAAATACCACGGCGATCCCGGTTGCGGCAGATAAAAAGTTTTGTACCGTCAGTCCGGCCATCTGGCTGAAGTAGCTTAAGGTGGTTTCCCCGCTGTAGGACTGCCAGTTGGTGTTAGCCACAAAGCTGACCGCGGTGTTGAGCGCCAGATGCCACGACAGGCCAGGCAGCTGCTGTGGATTCAGCGGCAGAAGGTTCTGCCACAACAACAACAGAAACAGGATGGTCAGCCCCAGCATATTCAGCGCGAGGATCGCCAGCAGGTACTGCTTCCAGTTCATTTCGCGTGACGAAATGCCCAGCCCGCGCCAGATCAGGCGCTCAATACCTGCCGTACCGGGTAGCGAGTTATTGCCGATCAGCCGCGCCAGGCCCGTGCCTAACGATCTTGCGAGTACGAATAAAATCACCAGGAAACTGAAGATGAGTAAAAATCCTTGCGCAGCCATCAGAACGCCTCCGCATTGATTAATGCATACACCAGGTAACCTAATAATAAGAAAATCAGCACGATGCCGATTATCACGCCTGCACTCACAGTGCACCTCCAGTGGCATAAATGAGATAAACAAAGCGTAAATATCTGGCTGCAAAGATTTCGCAAAAATCGGCGTCGGGGGTGTAAAAAAAGTATAAAAATGGCAAAGACCATCATTTAACTAATGATTAGTATTAATTTAACCTTTATGTAACTTAATTACGCGATAAAGATAAACAAAGCGTAAATAGCTAAAAATAAGTGGTCGGATGAGTAGTAAAATTACACGCAAAGCGGTACTATTTTCAGCAGATAACCAATTTGACTTTACCGGTGATGATTACCGGCCAGATAAAGGGGAGAGAATCATGGGGTTGTACAAAGAATATCCAGCACATGTTGTATTGTTACGCCGTACTTTCGCCGTCGTGGCTGGGGTGCTGGCGCTGCCGGTCATGTTGTTCTGGAAAGACCGCGCCCGTTTTTATAGCTATTTACACCGTGTGTGGTCAAAAACCAGCGATAAACCGGTGTGGATGGATCAGGCTGAAAAAGCCACCGGCGATTTCTACTAAGCCTATCGCGTTCAGAAAAACCGCCAACAGCAATGTGGCGGTTTTTTTATGTCTCTGTGTCTACACTTATTTCAGGAATGGAAAAGGAGACATCATGAGCGAGAAAATCCCTGTTGGCATTAGCGCCTGTTTGTTAGGGGAGGCGGTTCGCTTTGATGGTGGACATAAGCGCCTGACCTTTGCAGTCGAAGAACTTTCACCGTGGGTGCACTTTGAACCCGTTTGTCCGGAAATGGCGATCGGCCTGGCGGTGCCGCGTCCTGCACTGCGTTTAGTCAAAATGGAAGAGGCAATTGCATTGCGTTTCAGCGATCGGCGGGAGGGCGATTTAACCCAGATGATGACCGCGTTCAGTGAAGAACGTGTCAGTCGTTTCGAACACCTTTGTGGTTATATCGTCTGTGCGAAATCCCCCAGTTGCGGCATGGAACGCGTACGCGTGTATGACGCGGAAGGAAAAAACAACCGTAAGGCCGGGCGCGGTATCTATACCGCAGTGCTGATGGCGCGCTTTCCGTGTCTCCCGGTTGAAGAAGACGGGCGACTGCACGATCCACAGTTACGAGAAAATTTTGTCGCGCGGATTTATGCACTGCATGAATTGCATGGTCTTCGCCAACAAGGACTGACGCGCGGCGCGCTGATTAACTATCACAGCCGCTATAAACTGTTACTGCTGGCTCATTCACAGCCGGAATACCGCGAACTGGGGCGCTTTGTCGCTGCTATCCACGAATGGGAAAACCTGGATGCGTTTTTCATTGAATATCGTCTGCGCCTGATGAAACTGCTGTCCCATCCTGCCACCCGGCGTAACCATACCAATGTCCTGATGCACGTTCAGGGCTATTTTCGCAAACAGCTCAATGCCCGTCAGCGGCAGGAGTTGGCTTCCCTCATTGACGGCTACCGACGCGCTACGCAACCACTGCTTGCGCCAGTCACGCTGCTCAAACACTATATGGCGGAATATCCGGATGCGTATCTCTCCGGGCAACGCTATTTTGATCCCTGGCCGGAAGCCCTGCGGCTGCGCTACGGGAGCTGATTTTTTCTTTCGGGAGTGTTATGTCCACCCATCTGGTCTGGTTTCGCCGCGATCTCCGTCTGCATGACCATCTTGCCCTTGCCGCCGCCTGTCGCCACCGCTCCGCGCGCGTCGTGGCGCTGTTCATCTCCACGCCTGGACAGTGGGCGAACCATGAAATGTCACCGCGGCAGGCCGCCTTTATCCAGGCCCAGTTGACCGCCTTACAAAAGGCGCTGGCGGAAAAGGGCATTCCGTTACTGTTTGAGGAGGTCGATGATTTTGCGGCCAGCATCGACGTGGTGAAATCGGTGTGTGAACAGCAGGACGTCAGCCATCTGTTCTACCACTACCAGTACGAAGTGAATGAGCGTGAGCGCGATGCGGCAGTGGAACGCGCGTTACCTGATGTGGTTTGCGAAGGGTTTGATGACAGCGTGATCCTGCCGCCAGGTTCGGTGATGACGGAAAATCATGAGATGTATAAAGTCTTCACGCCGTTTAAAAACGCCTGGCTAAAACGGCTGAAGGAGGGGATGCCGGTGTGTGTTCCCGCGCCCGAACGGCGTGAAGGGCATGAGGTTTCGACATCGCTGCCTCCGATTAACCTTAACTATCCGCAGCAGGATTTTGACCAGACCCTTTTCCCGGTAGACGAGAAAGCTGCGATTGCCCGGCTGCGTCAGTTTTGCCAGCAGGGCGCGGGCGAGTACGAAGCACGACGTGACTTCCCGGCGATTGAGGGCACCAGTCGTTTGTCCGCCAGTCTGGCAACGGGGGGCTTGTCGCCACGCCAGTGCCTGCATCGCCTGCTGGCGGAACAGCCGCAGGCGCTGGACGGCGGCACGGGCAGCGTCTGGCTGAACGAACTCATCTGGCGCGAGTTTTATCGTCATCTGATGACGTACCATCCCAAACTGTGCAAACACCGCCCCTTTATCCTCTGGACCGATCGCGTGCGCTGGCGGGACAGCGCGGCCCATTTTCAGGCCTGGCAAGAAGGAAAAACGGGTTATCCGATTGTCGATGCGGCGATGCGGCAACTGAACGCCACCGGCTGGATGCATAACCGCCTGCGGATGATTACGGCCAGCTTCCTGGTGAAAGATCTGCTGATCGACTGGCGTAAAGGCGAGCGTTATTTCATGACGCAACTGATTGATGGCGATCTCGCCGCAAATAACGGCGGCTGGCAGTGGGCGGCCTCCACCGGAACCGACGCCGCGCCGTACTTCCGCATTTTTAACCCGACGACGCAGAGTGAAAAGTTCGACTGCGACGGTGAGTTTATCCGCCAGTGGATCCCAGAACTGAGCGATGTACCGGGCAAGGCGATACACGAACCGTGGAAATGGGCGACAAAAGCGGGCATCACGCTCGACTATCCGCAGCCTATTGTCGATCACAAACAGGCGCGCGTGGAGACGCTTGCCGCGTATGAGGCCGCGCGAAAAAGCTGACGGTGACTATGCGGTCTGGCGCCATAAATATTCAGAAGGACGCGTGTAAACCCGTCCTCTTTTTTATGGTTTAATGCGGGGCGATGGTTTCTTAATATGGCTAATAATTGTCTATCGACGAACAGGCACAGGGACGCTATGTTAACGGAGTGCATAAATAAACAAGGGATCGATGATGAAAAACACCGAACTGGAGCAACTGATCAACGAGAAACTGAACAGCGCCGCCATCAGCGACTACGCGCCAAACGGTTTACAGGTTGAAGGCAAAGAGACGGTGCAGAAAATTGTCACCGGCGTGACCGCCAGTCAGGCGTTACTGGATGAAGCGGTGCGTTTGCAGGCCGATGCGGTCATCGTTCATCATGGTTATTTCTGGAAAGGCGAGTCCCCGGTGATTCGCGGAATGAAGCGCAATCGCCTGAAAACACTGCTGGCGAATGACATTAACCTCTACGGCTGGCATCTCCCGCTGGATGCGCATCCGGAACTGGGCAACAACGCACAGCTGGCGTCCCTGCTGGGCATCACCGTGCTGGGGGAAATCGAGCCGCTGGTTCCCTGGGGCGAACTGGCGATTCCGGTGCCGGGGCTGGAACTGGCGTCGTGGATTGAAGCGCGTCTTGGACGCAAGCCGCTGTGGTGCGGTGATACCGGGCCGGATACCGTTAAACGTGTTGCCTGGTGCACCGGCGGTGGACAAAGCTTCATCGACAGCGCCGCGCAGGCTGGCGTCGACGCCTTTATCACCGGCGAAGTTTCTGAACAAACCATCCACTCTGCCCGTGAACAGGGGCTGCATTTCTACGCCGCCGGACACCATGCTACCGAACGCGGCGGGATCCGTGCGCTCAGCGAATGGCTGACGGAGAACACCGATTTGGATGTGACATTTATTGATATTCCCAACCCTGCATAACCCGCCTCATAAGGGCTATTTTACTTGCCATTCTGGCCCTGGGCAGTGCTCAAAATCCTCACGTACTCCCTGTACGCTCCGGTTTTTGCGTGCTGTCCGAGTCCAGACTGGCTGCGACAATAACGCCTGATGAAGCGGGTGGTAAGAACAAGAGGAACGCAAGTGCAACGAGCGCGTTGTTATCTGTTAGGTGAAACGGCGGTGGTGCTGGAGCTTGAGCCGCCGGTGACGCTGGCGAGCCAGAAACGTATCTGGCGACTGGCCCAGCGTTTGGTTGAGACACCAAACGTTGTTGAGGCTATTCCTGGAATGAACAATATCACCGTGATCCTGCGCGACCCGCAAACGCTGGCGCTGGATGCGATTGAACGCCTGCAACGCTGGTGGGAGGAGAGTGAGGCGCTGGAGCCTGACTCGCGCTATATCGAAATTCCGGTGACCTACGGCGGTGCTGGCGGTCCCGATCTGGCAGACGTTGCCCGCCACAGCGGTCTGAGCGAAAAGCAGGTGGTGGAACTGCACGCGTCGGTCGAGTACGTGGTCTGGTTTTTAGGTTTTCAGCCCGGATTCCCGTATCTCGGCAGCTTACCGGAACAACTGCACACGCCAAGACGCGCTGAGCCGCGGCTGATCGTTCCGGCGGGGTCGGTGGGTATCGGCGGGCCGCAAACGGGGATTTATCCGCTGCCAACCCCCGGCGGCTGGCAACTGATCGGACACACCGCGCTGCCGCTGTTCGACCCGAAAAAAGAGCAACCGGTTCTCCTGCGCCCCGGCGATAGCGTGCGCTTTATCCCGCAGAAGGAGGGGGTATGCTGAATATTATTCGCGCGGGACTGTACACCTCGGTTCAGGACGGCGGTCGGCACGGTTTTCGTCAGTCAGGCGTCAGCCACTGCGGCGCGCTGGATAAACCCGCGATGCAAATCGCCAACCTGTTGGTGGGCAATGAGGCCAGTGCGCCAGTACTGGAAATTACCCTTGGGCAGTTAGTGGTGGAGTTTGAAACCGACGGCTGGTTTGCCCTGACCGGTGCGGGATGTGAAGCGCGACTGGACAATCACCCCGTCTGGACAGGCTGGCGTCTGCCGGTAAAAGCGGGCCAGCGTCTGGCGCTGAAGCGTCCGCAGCACGGTATGCGCAGCTATCTTGCGCTGGCGGGCGGCATCGACGTGCCGGAAGTGATGGGGTCTTGCAGTACCGATCTCAAAGTGGGCATTGGCGGGCTGGAAGGTCGTCTGCTCAAAGATGGCGACCGGCTGGCCATCGGCAAACCCCGACGCACGTTCAGGGAGGCGCTGGGGGTAAAACAGCTGCTGTGGGGGAACCGCATTCGGGCGCTGCCGGGGCCGGAGTATCACGAATTTGACGCGGTTTCGCAGGAGTCGTTCTGGCGATCGCCGTGGCATCTCAGTCCGCAGAGTAACCGGATGGGCTACCGCTTACAGGGGCAGCCGTTGACGCGAACGACGGATCGGGAACTGGTGTCGCACGGTCTGCTGCCTGGTGTGGTTCAGGTACCGCACAACGGCCAGCCGATTGTGTTAATGAATGATGCCCAGACGACCGGCGGCTATCCGCGCATCGCCTGTATTATCGAGGCTGACATGTACCATCTGGCGCAGATCCCGCTCGGTCAACCCATTCACTTTGTTCAGTGTTCGCTGGAGGAGGCGCTGAAAGCGCGTCAGGACCAACAGCGCTATCTGGAACAACTCACATGGCGACTCAACGATGAACATTGATTTAAATGCGGACCTCGGTGAAGGCTGCGCCAGCGATGGTGCGCTGTTGACGCTGGTCTCATCGGCTAACATTGCCTGCGGATTTCATGCCGGCGATGCGCAAACCATGCTGGCAAGCGTGCGTGAAGCGCTGAAAAATGGCGTTGCCATTGGCGCGCATCCGAGCTTTCCGGATCGGGAAAACTTTGGCCGCACGGCGATGACGCTGCCTGCACAAACGGTCTACGCACAAACGCTGTATCAAATCGGCGCGCTGGCGGCAATGACCCGGGCGGAGGGCGGCGTCATGCGTCATGTGAAACCTCACGGCATGCTCTACAACCAGGCGGCGAAAGATCCGCAACTGGCGGATGCCATTGCGAAGGCGGTGCACGCCTGCGATCCGGCGCTGATTCTGGTCGGCCTGGCGGGAAGCGAACTGATCCGCGCGGGTGAGCGCTACGGTCTCGCCACGCGTCAGGAGGTGTTCGCCGATCGTGGTTATCTGGCGGATGGCAGCCTGGTGCCGCGCAGCCAACCGGGCGCGCTAATTGAAGACGAAGAACAGTCGCTGGCACAAACGCTGGAGATGGTTGAGCGCGGACGCGTAAAAAGCCTCACCGGTGAATGGGCAAGCGTCATCGCGCAGACGGTTTGTATTCATGGCGATGGCGAACACGCGCTGGCCTTCGCCCGTCGTTTACGCTCGGCATTTGAATCACGCGGTATCAAGATTGTCGCATAAGAATTGACGCAGCCCCCACTGAGGGGCTGTGCATATAAAAACACCACAACAAAACACAACATACAGGAATGGATTATGGGAGATGCAATAACTCTCTGGCCACTGATGGGCATCGCCGTCATTGTGGTTGGATTTCTTTTACGTTTTAACCCGGTGCTGGTGGTCATTGTCGCCGGAATCGTCACTGGACTGGCGGCGCAAATGCCGTTCGCCACGATCCTCGAAAAGCTGGGCGAAGGTTTTCTCAACACCCGCAACCTGCCGTTTATCCTGCTGATCCCGCTGGCGGTTATTGGCCTGCTCGAGCGTCACGGTCTGAAAGAACGCGCTCAGGCGTGGATTGCCAAAATTCAAAGCGCCACGTCAGGTCGCCTGCTGATTGTCTATCTGTTCATTCGTGAGGCTACCGCTGCGCTGGGGCTGACCAGTCTGGGCGGACATCCGCAAATGGTGCGCCCGCTGTTAGCGCCAATGGCGGAAGGGGCAGCGGAGAAAACGTACGGGACATTGCCCGGCGCGGTGCGCTACCGCCTGCGGGCGATGTCGGCGGCGACGGATAACGTGGGACTCTTCTTTGGTGAGGATATCTTCGTGGCGTTCGGCGCGATTATCTTCATGCACAACTTTATGCTGGAGTCCGGCGGCATTCAGACCGAGCCGCTGCACATTGCCCTGTGGGGGATCCCGACGGCCCTGTGCGCCTTTGTGATCCACGGTACGCGACTGTGGCGACTGGATAACTATCTGCAACGCGAGATGGCGAAAGCCGGTTCTGTCGACACCCGCAAAGGAGAGGCGCAATGAATTTTCAGCAAAGCTACCTCTACTGGCTGGCGGGGATCGTTCTGCTCATTGTCGCCATCATGTCCTGGCAGGACAAAGCCAATCCGCGTCGGTTGACGACGGGGCTATTCTGGGGCGTCTACGGGCTGTTGTTCTTACTGGGCGACTGGACATATCAACTGGTGGGCGACAAACGTACGGTCAACATTGCCGTGGGCGTCGCGGTGGTGTTAATGGCGCTGATCGCCGGCTTTGGCGGCGTGAAATTGGGGAGTTATCATCAGCGTACCCGCGAGCAGCGTGAAGAGAGCGCCACGCGTCTGGGGAACCGCCTGTTTTATCCGGCGCTGGCCATTCCGGTTGTCACCGTGATTGGTGTGCTGATGTTCAACCATATTCCGGGATTGCAGGATGCCCTGTTTGGACCGGGCAATCACGCCACGCTGGTGACGCTGTTCTCGATGACCGCAGGCTCGCTGATTGGTCTGGGTATGGCGATTAAAATGACCCATGAGAAGGTGCATCAGCCAGTCCAGGAGGCGCGCCGCCTGCTGGATTCCATCGGTTGGGCATTTATTCTGCCGCAGATCCTCGCGACGTTAGGGCTGCTGTTTACGGCGGCAGGCGTCGGCAGCGGAATTTCATATCTTACGCAAGAGTATCTGGCCGTCGACAGCCGCTTCATTGCGGTGGCGGTGTATACCGTTGGGATGGCCCTGCTGACGATGGTGATGGGCAATGCGTTTGCCGCCTTCCCGATTGTCACGGCGGGGATTGGCATTCCGATTCTGGTGCTCCAGCACGGCGGGAATCCGGCGGTGATGGCGGCCATCGGGATGTTCTCCGGCTATTGCGGCACGCTGATGACGCCGATGGCGGCGAACTTTAACATTGTGCCCGCCGCGCTGCTGGAACTGCCGGATAAAAACGCGGTCATTAAAGCGCAGGTGCCGACCGGTGTGCTGTTACTGCTCGTTAACGTGTTCCTGATGTATTTCCTGATGTTCCTGTAAGGAGGACGGATGAAAACAGTCTTAATTACCGGGTTTGAGCCCTTCGGCGGCGAGCAGGTTAACCCTTCCTGGGAAGTGGTCTCTCGCCTCGACAATGCTATCATCGCGGAGTGTCGCGTGGTGGCACGCCAACTGCCGTGTGTGTTTGGCGACGCGCTCAGTGTGCTGAACTCGGCCATTGATACGCTCTCTCCGTCGCTGGTGTTGGCGATCGGTCAGGCGGGCGGACGTACGGATATCACCGTTGAGCGCGTGGCTGTCAACGTCGACGACGCCCGTATCCCGGACAATAAAGGCCAACAGCCGGTGGATGAGCCGATTGTTGTCGGCGGGCCTGCGGCCTGGTTTAGCACGCTGCCGATCAAAGCGATGGTGGCGGCGATGCGTGAAGCCGGCGTGCCAGCGTCGGTATCACAGACGGCGGGGACGTTTGTCTGCAACCATGTGATGTACGGATTGCTGCACAAACTGAGCGGCAGTGCGGAGGTGAAGGGGGGATTCATCCATATCCCTTATCTGCCGCAGCAGGCGGCGGCGCATCCGGGGGCACCCAGTATGGCGGCGGAAACGGTGCGTCTGGCGCTGGAGGTGGCGATCGCCACCGCATTACAGGTCGACGATGACATCGCCGTGACGGGTGGTGCCACGCACTAATCTTCTCAGATAAGGACAGAACCATGCCTGAAGGCCCGGAAATCCGCCGCGCGGCGGATAACCTGGAGGCGGCGATCAAAGGCAAACCCTTGACGGATGTCTGGTTTGCCTTTGCGCAGTTAAAACCGTATCAATCCCCGCTGGTGGGGCAGACCGTCACGGCGATGGAGACGCGCGGCAAAGCGCTGCTGACCCATTTTTCCGATGGCCTGACGCTCTACAGCCATAACCAGCTGTATGGCGTCTGGCGCGTGGTGGACAGTGGCGACACGCCGCAAACCACCCGCGTTCTGCGCGTTAAACTGCAAACGGCGGACAAAACCATTCTGCTCTACAGCGCGTCTGATATTGAAATGTTGACGCCGGCGCAACTGACCACCCATCCCTTTCTGCAGCGGGTCGGACCGGACGTGCTGGACCCGCGCCTGACGCCTGATGAGGTGAAAACCCGGTTACTCTCACCGCGTTTTCGCAACCGCCAGTTTTCTGGTTTGCTGCTGGATCAAGCCTTTCTTGCCGGGCTGGGGAACTATCTGCGGGTGGAGATCCTCTGGCAGGTGGGATTAACCGGTCAGCATAAAGCCCGCGATCTCAGCGAGGTGCAACTGGAAGCGTTATCGCATGCGCTGTTGGATATTCCGCGCCTGTCGTATACCACGCGCGGTCAGGCGGATGACAACAAACATCATGGCGCGCTGTTTCGTTTTAAGGTGTTCCACCGCGACGGTGAACCCTGCGAGCGCTGCGGCGGGATCATCGCAAAAACCACGCTCTCTTCCCGCCCGTTTTATTGGTGTCCACATTGCCAGCATTAATGCGCCTGTCGTGGCGCCTTTGCTGAAATAAAGCGGGCGATGGCCGGGCCGGTAAGGAGAATACTGAACAGGCGCAGGGTTTGCATCGCCATAATCAGCGTCATATCGGCGTGACTGCCGGCGGCAATCACCGCAACCGTATCCAGCCCGCCTGGGCTGGTGGCGAGATAGGCGGTTAAAAAGTCAATCTGCATATAGTGGGCGAGCCCCCAGGCCATCGCCGCACAAATCGCCAGTAAGGCGAAGATAGAGACCAGGATCTGCGGCAACGGTCGCAGTGCCATAATAAATACCTGCTTGTCGAACCCGAGACCAATCTGCCAGCCTATAATCATATAGGCTATTGCCAGCAGCCATTCCGGCAGTTCAATTACCATCACGCCGCTCGCGTGCAGCACTGCGCCGACCAGCATCGGCACCAGCATCGTACCGGAGGGAATGCGCAGCACCCGTCCAATAACGCTGGCTACCGCCGCTAGCAGCAGCGTAGTGAACAAATTGCCGCTCAGCGGCGGGAACCACTCAATCTGTTGGCTGACGGCTTCCGCGCTTTCGCCCATGATAAACCGCGTCACCAGCACCGCCGCTCCGGCGACAAACAGCACCCGCAGATACTGCATAAAGGCGACCAGACGGATGTCCGCGCCGTAATCCTGGGCCATTGCAACCATCGCCGCCGCGCCGCCAGGCGATGAGCCCCACGCGCCGGTGTTACCCGGTAGCGAACTGTAGCGCACCAGCAGCCAGCCGACGACCGTGCTGGAGAGCAGCGTCACCAGCAGCACCGCCAGAACCACTACCCAGTTTGCCGCCAGCGTCGTTAATAATGAGCCTGACAAATTCTGCGCAATCATACAGCCAAGAATGGCCTGCGCGCCGAGGAACGTACAGCGAGGGAGTCGCAGGGAGATACCGCGAAGACTAAACAGAATACCGGTGATCATCGGGCCGAGCAGTAACGCCGCCGGAAGATGAATGCTGAGAAAGAGCAGGGACAGAAGGAGTGACAGCAAAAACAACAAGCCCCACTGCAGAACTGGCATCCTGTGCTCCCGGAAGAAAATGAACAAACTATCCGTAAATCATAGAGAAGGGCAAAGAAGATTAATATAACGAGGGTCAAGAAAAGGTAGGGAAGTTGCCGGATGGCGCTAACGCTTATCCGGCCTACGAATTGACAACCGTAGGCCGGATAAGACGCGGTAGCGTCACCATCCGGCAGTCTGACGATTAATGCTTAAGGTCAGATTTAAAGTCACGCTTGTCGTAGCCGGTATACAGCTGACGCGGACGAGCGATTTTCATGCCATCGGTATGCATTTCGCTCCAGTGCGCAATCCAGCCAACGGTACGCGCCATCGCGAAGATAACCGTGAACATGGAAGACGGGATCCCCATCGCTTTCAGGATGATACCGGAGTAGAAGTCGACGTTCGGGTAGAGTTTCTTCTCGATGAAGTACGGGTCGTTCAGCGCGATGTGTTCCAGCTCCATCGCCACTTCCAGCAGGTCATCTTTGGTACCCAGCTCTTTCAGTACTTCGTGGCAGGTCTCACGCATCACGGTCGCACGCGGATCGTAGTTTTTGTAAACACGGTGACCGAAGCCCATCAGGCGGAAAGAGTCATTCTTGTCTTTCGCACGACGAACAAATTCCGGAATGTGTTTAACCGAGCTGATTTCTTCCAGCATTTTCAGCGCCGCTTCGTTCGCGCCGCCGTGTGCTGGTCCCCACAGGGAAGCAATACCCGCCGCGATACAGGCAAACGGGTTCGCGCCAGACGAGCCGGCAGTACGTACGGTCGAGGTGGACGCGTTCTGTTCATGGTCGGCGTGCAGGATCAGGATACGGTCCATTGCGCGTTCCAGTACCGGGTTCACTTCATAAGTTTCGCACGGCGTGGAGAACATCATGTTCAGGAAGTTACCGGCGTAGGAGAGGTCATTACGCGGATAAACAAACGGCTGGCCGATAGAATATTTGTAACACATCGCCGCCATCGTCGGCATTTTGGACAGCAGACGGAATGCTGCGATTTCGCGGTGGCGCGGATTGTTAACATCCAGAGAGTCGTGATAGAACGCGGCGAGCGCACCGGTGATCCCGCACATCACCGCCATCGGATGTGAATCGCGGCGGAAAGCGTGGAACAGACGGGGGATTTGCTCATGGATCATCGTATGGCGGGTCACGGTGGTTCTGAACGCGTCGTATTCTGCCTGCGTCGGTTTTTCACCGTTCAGCAGGATGTAACATACTTCCAGATAGTTAGACTCGGTGGCTAACTGATCGATCGGGAAGCCGCGATGTAACAAAATTCCTTCATCGCCGTCGATGAACGTAATTTTTGATTCGCAGGATGCAGTAGAGGTGAAACCAGGGTCAAAAGTGAACATCCCCTTTGAACCCAGGCTACGAATATCAATAACATCTTGACCTAGCGTGCCCTTCAGCACATCCAGTTCAATAGCAGTATCACCATTTAGCGTGAGTTTTGCTTTTGTGTCAGCCATTTACGGTCTCCTTAGCGCCTTATTGCTTAAGACTACTCAGGTGAGATTTGCCATCGATACATCAATCAACCGTTACCAGTTTGTTATTCGGCTCGCCGCTCTGGATAGAGGAGAAAACCAGGGTACAGAGCAATGGGCGCTTGCAGGTAAATCAGTTAACTCATGGTGAATTAGCAACAAATCAACAACTTAGCAATCCGAATTATTCAACCTGTCTATCACTATTAACTGTACTGAAGGGATCGGTCAATATCTTCCTACTGTTGCATAACTTATTTGCAGGTTAAAGAGTGACCCCATAACTTTTACGCATTATATGCTTTTTCTGGTGTTGTTTGTAACAACTTTGTTTAATGATTGTCAAATCAGATGATTAAAAATTAAATAAATGTTGTTATCGTGACCTGTGTCACTGTTCGGGATAAAACCCGACAAACTATATGTAGGTTAATTGTAATGATTTTGTGAACGTCCTATACTGCCGCCAGGTCTCCGGAAACCCCTGCAATCCCGAGCCACCCAGCGTTGTAACGTGTCGTTTTAGCATCTGGAAGCAGTGTTTTACATGACGCGCAGTTATAGAAAGGACGCTGTCTGACCCGCACGCAGACCGGAGGAAGGAAATCCCGTCGTCTTTCAGGCTACAGGAGATTCACTCTCTGTACCCGAAGTCCAAAGGGAATAATAAGAACAGCATGTGGGCGTTATTCATGATAAGAAAT
Organism: Citrobacter sp. T1.2D-1; assembly: GCF_950098555.1. NCBI lineage: Bacteria > Pseudomonadati > Pseudomonadota > Gammaproteobacteria > Enterobacterales > Enterobacteriaceae > Citrobacter > Citrobacter sp. T1.2D-1. The sequence goes on along the minus strand of NZ_CATNHH010000078.1, from coordinate 41,119 downwards.
GTGAAAAAACAAAGACCTGTCAATCTGGATCTACAAACGATCCGGTTCCCAATCACGGCGATAGCGTCCATTCTCCATCGCGTTTCCGGAGTGATCACCTTTGTGGCGGTCGGGATCCTGTTGTGGTTACTGGGCACCAGCCTCTCTTCCCCTGAAGGATTCCAACAGGCATCCGCCATCATGGGTAGCTTTTTTGTTAAATTTATTATGTGGGGCATCCTCACCGCGCTGGCGTATCACGTCGTGGTCGGCGTGCGTCACATGATGATGGATTTTGGTTATCTGGAAGAAACATTCGAAGCGGGTAAACGCTCTGCCAAAATCTCTTTTGTTATCACTGTCGTGCTTTCACTTCTCGCAGGAGTCCTCGTATGGTAAGCAACGCCTCCGCACTAGGACGCAATGGCGTACATGACTTCATCCTGGTCCGTGCTACCGCTATCGTTCTGACGCTATACATCATCTATATGGTGGGTTTCTTCGCTACAAGCGGCTCACTTACCTGGGAAGTCTGGACCGGTTTCTTCTCATCGGCTTTCACCAAAGTCTTCACCCTGCTGGCACTTTTCTCCATCTTGATTCATGCCTGGATCGGCATGTGGCAGGTGTTGACCGACTACGTTAAACCACTGGCAATTCGTTTGCCGCTGCAGCTGGCTATCGTCGTTGCACTGGTGGTTTACGTGATTTATGGATTCGTTGTGGTGTGGGGTGTGTAATGAAACTGCCAGTCAGAGAATTTGATGCTGTAGTCATTGGTGCAGGCGGCGCAGGTATGCGCGCAGCGCTGCAAATTTCCCAAAGCGGCCAGACCTGTGCGCTGCTGTCCAAAGTGTTCCCGACCCGTTCCCATACCGTTTCCGCGCAGGGTGGCATCACCGTTGCGCTCGGTAATACCCATGAAGATAACTGGGAATGGCACATGTACGACACCGTTAAAGGGTCGGACTACATCGGTGACCAGGACGCGATCGAATATATGTGTAAAACCGGCCCGGAAGCGATTCTGGAACTGGAACACATGGGGCTGCCGTTCTCCCGTCTTGACGATGGCAAAATTTACCAGCGTCCGTTTGGCGGCCAGTCGAAAAACTTCGGCGGCGAGCAGGCGGCACGTACCGCGGCGGCGGCTGACCGTACCGGTCACGCGCTGCTGCATACGCTGTATCAGCAGAACCTGAAAAACCACACCACGATTTTCTCCGAGTGGTATGCGCTGGATCTGGTGAAAAACGCCGATGGCGCGGTGGTCGGTTGTACCGCACTGTGCATCGAAACCGGTGAAGTGGTCTACTTCAAAGCCCGCGCTACGGTGCTGGCGACCGGCGGCGCAGGCCGTATCTATCAGTCCACCACTAACGCCCACATTAACACCGGTGACGGCGTGGGTATGGCTATCCGCGCGGGCGTGCCGGTGCAGGATATGGAAATGTGGCAGTTCCACCCCACCGGTATTGCCGGCGCGGGCGTTCTGGTGACAGAAGGCTGTCGCGGCGAGGGCGGTTATCTGCTGAACAAACACGGCGAGCGCTTTATGGAGCGTTATGCCCCGAATGCGAAAGACCTTGCGGGTCGTGACGTGGTGGCGCGTTCCATCATGATCGAAATCCGTGAAGGTCGCGGCTGCGACGGCCCGTGGGGCCCGCATGCTAAACTGAAACTCGACCATCTGGGTAAAGACGTTCTTGAATCCCGTCTGCCGGGTATCCTGGAACTGTCCCGTACCTTTGCGCACGTTGACCCGGTGAAAGAGCCGATTCCGGTTATCCCAACCTGTCACTATATGATGGGCGGTATTCCGACCAAAGTGACCGGTCAGGCGCTGACGGTGAACGAGCAGGGTGAAGACGTGGTGATCCCAGGGCTGTTTGCCGTGGGTGAAATCGCCTGCGTATCGGTACACGGTGCTAACCGTCTGGGCGGTAACTCGCTGCTGGATCTGGTGGTGTTTGGTCGTGCGGCAGGTCTGCATCTGCAGGAATCTATCGCCGAGCAGGGCGAACTGCGCGACGCCACAGAAGACGAAATCGATGCTTCCCTGGCGCGTCTGAACCGCTGGAACAACAACCGTGATGGTGAAGATCCGGTGGCGATTCGCAAAGCGCTGCAAGAATGTATGCAGCATAACTTCTCGGTCTTCCGTGAAGGCGATGCGATGGCGAAAGGGCTGGAAGAGTTGAAAGCTATCCGCGAGCGTTTGAAAAATGCCCGTCTGGACGACACCTCCAGCGAATTTAACACCCAGCGCGTTGAGTGTCTGGAGCTGGATAACCTGATGGAAACGGCTTACGCGACCGCCGTGTCCGCCAACTTCCGTACCGAAAGCCGTGGCGCGCATAGCCGCTTCGACTTCCCGGAGCGTGATGATGCAAACTGGCTGTGCCATTCCCTGTATCTGCCAGAGACGGAATCCATGACCCGACGTGAAGTCAACATGGAACCGAAACTGCGCCCGGCATTCCCGCCGAAGATTCGTACTTACTAATGCGGAGACAGGACAATGAAACTCGAGTTTTCAATTTATCGCTATAACCCGGATGTTGATGACGCTCCGCGCATGCAGGATTACACCCTGGAAGGCGAAGAAGGGCGCGACATGATGCTGCTGGACGCGTTGATGCAGCTCAAAGAGAAAGACCCCACGCTCTCTTTCCGCCGCTCCTGCCGTGAAGGCGTGTGCGGTTCAGACGGCGTGAACATGAACGGGAAGAACGGTCTGGCTTGCATTACGCCAGTGTCAGCGCTGGTTCAGCCTGGTAAGAAAATTGTTATCCGTCCGCTGCCCGGATTGCCGGTGGTCCGCGATTTGGTAGTAGACATGGGGCAATTCTATGCACAATATGAGAAGATTAAGCCTTACTTATTGAATAATGGGCAAAATCCGCCAGCTCGCGAGCATTTACAGATGCCTGAGCAGCGTGAAAAACTTGATGGGCTGTATGAATGTATTCTGTGCGCATGCTGCTCAACATCTTGCCCATCCTTCTGGTGGAATCCGGATAAGTTTATCGGCCCGGCAGGTCTGTTAGCTGCGTATCGCTTCCTGATCGACAGCCGTGATACTGAAACCGACAGCCGTCTGGAAGGGATAAGTGATGCATTCAGCGTATTCCGCTGTCACAGCATCATGAACTGCGTCAGTGTATGTCCTAAGGGACTGAACCCGACGCGCGCCATCGGCCATATTAAGTCGATGCTGTTGCAACGTAGTGCGTAAGTAGACATTGCCCGCGGTGGCAATCCTGTAGGCCGGATAAGACGTTTACGTCGCCCTCCGGCACATTTTGCCTGATGGCGCTTCGCTTATCAGGCCTACGGGGTCGCCATCCGGCAAATGAGTGCAGGAAACCTCTAAAAACTGCCCCCTATGTTTGACAGTTTTTAAAGGTTCCTTAGCGGACGCAGATCACACGACAGTCCGTAACAAGTGAACCCCGGCACGCATACGGCGTATGCGTGGTAGTATCCACGGCGAAGTAAGCATATAAATGCTTAAGGGATCACGATGCAGAACAGCGCTTTGAAAGCCTGGTTGGACTCTTCTTACCTCTCTGGCGCAAACCAGAGCTGGATAGAACAGCTCTATGAAGACTTCTTAACCGATCCTGACTCGGTAGACGCTAACTGGCGTTCGACGTTCCAGCAGTTACCTGGCACCGGAGTCAAACCGGATCAATTCCATTCCAAAACACGTGATTATTTCCGTCGTCTGGCGAAGGATGCCTCACGTTACTCTTCTTCAATTTCCGACCCTGACACCAATGTGAAGCAGGTAAAAGTCCTGCAGCTCATTAACGCTTATCGCTTCCGTGGTCACCAGCATGCGAATCTCGATCCGCTGGGACTGTGGCAGCAAGAAACTGTGGCCGATCTGGATCCCTCCTTCCACGATCTGACAGAGGCCGATTTCCAGGAAAGCTTTAACGTAGGTTCTTTTGCCGGCGGCAAAGAGACGATGAAGCTGGGTGAGTTGATTTCTGCGCTCAAACAAACGTACTGCGGCCCGATTGGCGCTGAGTACATGCACATCACCAGCACCGAAGAGAAACGCTGGCTGCAACAGCGGATCGAATCCGGTCGCGCCGCATTCAGCGGTGAAGAGAAAAAACGCTTCCTGAGCGAACTGACCGCAGCAGAAGGTCTGGAACGTTACCTGGGCGCGAAATTCCCGGGGGCGAAACGCTTCTCGCTGGAAGGCGGCGATGCGTTAATTCCAATGCTCAAAGAGATGATCCGCCATGCTGGCAACAGCGGCACCCGTGAAGTGGTGCTGGGGATGGCGCACCGTGGTCGTCTGAACGTACTGGTCAACGTGTTGGGTAAAAAACCGCAGGACCTGTTCGACGAATTTGCGGGCAAACATAAAGAACATCTCGGCACCGGTGACGTGAAGTACCACATGGGCTTCTCGTCAGATATCGAAACCGAAGGCGGTCTGGTTCACCTGGCGCTGGCGTTTAACCCGTCGCACCTGGAAATCGTCAGCCCGGTGGTGATTGGTTCCGTGCGTGCACGTCTGGACCGACTGGACGAACCCAGCAGCAACAAAGTCCTGCCGATCACCATTCACGGGGACGCCGCGGTCACCGGGCAGGGCGTGGTTCAGGAAACCCTGAACATGTCGAAAGCGCGGGGTTACGAAGTGGGCGGTACCGTTCGCATCGTCATCAACAATCAGGTGGGCTTCACCACCTCTAACCCGCTGGATGCCCGCTCCACCCCGTACTGCACCGACATTGGTAAAATGGTACAGGCGCCTATCTTCCACGTGAATGCGGACGATCCGGAAGCGGTCGCGTTCGTGACGCGTCTGGCGCTGGACTTCCGTAACACCTTCAAACGCGACGTCTTCATCGATCTGGTGTGCTACCGCCGTCACGGCCACAACGAAGCCGACGAGCCGAGCGCAACCCAGCCGCTGATGTATCAGAAAATCAAAAAGCATCCGACCCCGCGCAAAATCTACGCTGATAAGCTGGAAGCGGATAAGGTCGCGACGCTGGAAGATGCCACTGAAATGGTCAACCTGTATCGCGACGCGCTGGACGCGGGCGAATGCGTGGTGAAAGAGTGGCGTCCGATGAACATGCACTCCTTTACCTGGTCGCCGTACCTCAACCACGAGTGGGATGAAAACTACCCAAGCCAGGTGGAGATGAAGCGTCTGCAGGAACTGGCGAAACGCATCAGTACGGTGCCGGAAGCGGTGGAAATGCAGTCACGCGTCGCGAAGATTTACGGCGATCGTCAGGCGATGGCCGCCGGTGAGAAGCTGTTCGACTGGGGCGGCGCCGAGAATCTGGCCTACGCCACGCTGGTTGATGAAGGTATTCCGGTTCGTCTGTCCGGTGAGGACTCAGGTCGCGGCACCTTCTTCCACCGTCACGCGGTTATTCACAACCAGGCGAACGGTTCAACCTATACCCCGCTGCAGCATGTGCATAACGGACAGGGTTCCTTCCGCGTCTGGGACTCCGTGCTGTCTGAAGAAGCGGTACTGGCATTCGAATACGGCTACGCCACGGCGGAACCGCGTACCCTGACTATCTGGGAAGCGCAGTTCGGTGACTTCGCCAACGGTGCACAGGTGGTTATCGATCAGTTCATCTCCTCCGGCGAGCAGAAATGGGGCCGGATGTGTGGCCTGGTGATGCTGCTGCCGCACGGTTACGAAGGGCAGGGGCCGGAGCACTCCTCCGCGCGTCTGGAACGTTATCTGCAGCTTTGCGCCGAGCAAAACATGCAGGTGTGCGTACCGTCTACCCCGGCACAGGTGTATCACATGCTGCGTCGTCAGGCGCTGCGCGGAATGCGTCGTCCGCTGGTGGTCATGTCGCCGAAATCGCTGCTGCGCCATCCGCTGGCCGTCTCCAGTCTGGATGAACTGGCTAACGGCACCTTCATGCCGGCCATCGGCGAAGTTGATGACCTCGATCCGAAAGGCGTGAAGCGCGTGGTGATGTGTTCTGGTAAGGTTTATTACGACCTACTGGAACAGCGTCGCAAGAACAACCAGAAAGATGTCGCCATTGTGCGCATCGAACAACTCTATCCTTTCCCGCATCAGGCGATGCAGGAAGTATTAAAACAGTACGCTCACGTACATGATTTTGTCTGGTGCCAGGAAGAGCCGCTCAACCAGGGCGCATGGTACTGCAGCCAGCATCATTTCCGTGAAGTAATTCCATTTGGGTCCGCTCTGCGTTATGCAGGTCGCCCGGCCTCCGCCTCTCCGGCGGTAGGGTATATGTCCGTTCACCAGAAACAGCAACAAGATCTGGTTAATGACGCGCTGAACGTCGATTAATTAAAGGATAAATAATGAGTAGCGTAGATATTCTTGTTCCCGACCTGCCTGAGTCCGTAGCGGACGCGACTGTTGCCACCTGGCACAAAAAACCGGGTGATGCAGTGGTTCGTGACGAAGTGCTGGTAGAAATCGAAACTGACAAAGTGGTACTGGAAGTACCGGCATCAGCGGACGGCATTCTGGATGCGGTTCTGGAAGATGAAGGCACGACCGTGACTTCGCGCCAGATCCTGGGTCGCCTGCGTGAAGGCAACAGCGCCGGTAAAGAAACCAGCGCGAAGTCTGAAGAAAAAGCGTCCACCCCGGCGCAGCGTCAGCAGGCCTCTCTGGAAGAACAAAACAACGATGCGCTGAGCCCGGCGATCCGTCGCCTGCTGGCTGAGCACAACCTCGACGCCAGTGCTATCAAAGGCACCGGTGTAGGTGGTCGCATCACCCGTGAAGATGTGGATAAGCACCTGGCAAAAGCGCCTGCGAAAGCCGAGGCCAAAGCCGCATCAGCCGCGCCTGCTGCAGCTGCACAGCCAGTTCTGGGTGCGCGCAGCGAAAAACGCGTACCGATGACCCGTCTGCGCAAACGCGTTGCCGAGCGTCTGCTGGAAGCGAAAAACTCCACCGCCATGCTGACGACCTTCAACGAAGTCAACATGAAGCCAATTATGGATCTGCGTAAGCAGTACGGTGAAGCGTTTGAAAAACGTCACGGCATCCGTCTGGGCTTCATGTCCTTCTACGTGAAGGCCGTGGTGGAAGCGCTGAAACGCTATCCGGAAGTGAACGCCTCTATCGATGGCGACGACGTGGTGTATCACAACTACTTCGACGTGAGCATGGCGGTTTCTACGCCGCGCGGTCTGGTGACCCCGGTTCTGCGTGACGTTGATACGCTGGGTATGGCTGACATCGAGAAAAACATCAAGACGCTGGCAATCAAAGGTCGTGACGGCAAGCTGACGGTAGAAGATCTGACGGGCGGTAACTTCACCATCACCAACGGTGGTGTGTTCGGTTCCCTGATGTCCACGCCGATCATCAACCCGCCGCAGAGCGCGATCCTCGGGATGCACGCGATTAAAGATCGTCCGATGGCGGTAGATGGCAAGGTGGAAATCCTGCCGATGATGTACCTGGCGCTGTCCTACGATCACCGCCTGATCGATGGTCGCGAATCCGTGGGCTTCCTGGTGGCGATTAAAGAACTGCTGGAAGATCCGACACGTCTGCTGCTGGACGTGTAGTAAACAAGAGTATCACCTGCCCGTAGGCCGGATAAGGCGTTTACGCCGCCATCCGGCATTGATGAGATGCCTGATGGCGACGCTCCCGCGTCTTATCAGGCCTACGGTTTAAAGATAACGATTACCTGAAGGATGGACAGAACACATGAACTTACATGAATACCAGGCAAAACAACTTTTTGCCCGCTATGGCTTACCGGCGCCGGTGGGTTATGCCTGTACTACTCCGCGTGAAGCTGAAGAAGCGGCATCGAAAATCGGTGCAGGTCCGTGGGTAGTAAAATGTCAGGTTCACGCGGGTGGCCGTGGTAAAGCGGGCGGTGTGAAAGTGGTCAAAAGCAAAGAAGAGATTCGCGCTTTTGCTGAACACTGGCTGGGCAAACGTCTGGTGACCTATCAAACAGACGCCAACGGTCAACCGGTAAACCAGATTCTGGTTGAAGCAGCGACCGATATCGATAAAGAGCTGTACCTGGGCGCGGTGGTTGACCGTAGCTCCCGTCGCGTGGTTTTCATGGCCTCCACCGAAGGCGGCGTAGAAATTGAAAAAGTCGCGGAAGAAACCCCGCACCTGATCCACAAAGTTGCGCTCGATCCGCTGACCGGCCCAATGCCGTATCAGGGACGCGAGCTGGCGTTCAAACTGGGTCTGGAAGGCAAACTGGTTCAGCAATTCACCAAAATCTTCATGGGTCTGGCGACGATTTTCCTTGAGCGCGACCTGGCGCTGATCGAAATCAACCCGCTGGTTATCACTAAGCAGGGCGATCTGATCTGCCTCGACGGCAAACTGGGCGCTGACGGCAACGCGCTGTTCCGCCAGCCGGATCTGCGTGAAATGCGCGATCAGTCTCAGGAAGATCCGCGTGAAGCGCAGGCTGCGCAGTGGGAACTGAACTACGTCGCACTGGATGGCAACATCGGCTGTATGGTTAACGGCGCGGGTCTGGCGATGGGCACCATGGACATCGTGAAACTGCACGGCGGCGAACCGGCTAACTTCCTTGACGTTGGCGGCGGCGCAACCAAAGAGCGTGTGACCGAAGCGTTCAAAATTATCCTCTCTGACGACAACGTTAAAGCGGTTCTGGTTAACATCTTCGGCGGTATTGTGCGCTGCGATCTGATCGCTGACGGCATCATCGGTGCGGTAGCGGAAGTGGGTGTTAACGTACCGGTCGTGGTTCGTCTGGAAGGCAACAACGCCGAACTCGGCGCGAAGAAACTGGCTGACAGCGGCCTGAATATTATTGCAGCGAAAAGTCTGACGGATGCAGCTCAGCAGGTTGTTGCCGCAGTGGAGGGGAAATAATGTCTGTTTTAATCAATAAAAACACCAAGGTTATCTGTCAGGGTTTTACCGGTAGCCAGGGGACGTTCCACTCCGAACAGGCGATTGCTTACGGTACGCAGATGGTTGGCGGCGTAACGCCAGGTAAAGGCGGTACCACGCACCTGGGTCTGCCAGTGTTCAACACCGTGCGTGAAGCGGTTGAAGCAACGGGCGCAACCGCAACGGTTATCTACGTTCCGGCACCGTTCTGCAAAGACTCCATTCTGGAAGCGATCGACGCAGGTATCAAACTCATCATCACTATCACCGAAGGTATCCCAACGCTGGATATGCTGACCGTGAAGGTGAAACTGGATGAAGCCGGCGTACGCATGATCGGGCCGAACTGCCCGGGCGTTATCACCCCTGGCGAATGCAAAATCGGCATCATGCCGGGTCACATCCATAAGCCAGGTAAAGTGGGTATCGTCTCCCGCTCCGGTACGCTGACCTATGAAGCGGTTAAGCAGACCACCGACTACGGTTTCGGCCAGTCCACCTGTGTGGGCATCGGCGGCGACCCGATCCCGGGCTCTAACTTTATCGACATCCTGAAACTGTTCCAGGAAGATCCGCAGACCGAAGCGATCGTGATGATCGGTGAGATCGGCGGTAGCGCAGAAGAAGAAGCGGCTGCTTACATTAAAGATCACGTCACCAAACCGGTGGTTGGCTACATCGCCGGTGTGACCGCGCCGAAAGGCAAGCGCATGGGTCACGCAGGGGCCATCATCGCTGGGGGTAAAGGGACAGCAGATGAGAAATTTGCTGCCCTGGAAGCTGCTGGCGTGAAAACCGTTCGCAGCCTCGCCGATATCGGCGAAGCGCTGAAAGCCGTGATTAAGTAAGACTCAAATAAGCAATAAAACAGTCTACTCCCCTTCATTTACCCGTGATGAAGGGGCAAAGACTGGTCCAGTTTCGACATGGTTGGCCATCTGATGATGGCCTTTTTTTTGTCCTTATTTTTGAATGTGTTGTAATCCGGAAAAGCAGGTACACCATTTTCTTTTCTCATTCATCACCTCTCATCTATCTCTGAACTAGCCGGTCAGTATCGATTGTCAGTAAACCCGAACGGTCTTTTACTCGCATCACTGCAGCGTGTTCCTAACGGAATCGACTTGTCTGACAGGATCTGCCTTCGTGGTTAAGCGACAGAACTGATGGCGATTGTTTTTAATGCATTGTTTTTTAGATGAAAAAAATGACTACCTTAACAGGGGGAATTTTTAGTGTGAAGCACCGCACAAAAAAACGTCGCTACTATTGAAGCGAAATCGTACGAGGTATAGCTTTAAGTCACTTGAACATAGTTGTCTATGTACAACCATGACCGACAGTAGATATGTTAAATGAAAATTTTTAAGGGAGCAGAGGTGTTTTTATGTCGATTGCCACCAGCCTTGACAGTGATTTTATCCTTTTAAACTCTCCATCTGTGAACCGTGAAGCATTATTTTATGAAGTTAACTCATTGTTATGTGAGAAAAATATTGTAGAGGGAACTTACTTACAGGCGTTAATCAACCGAGAAGAGAACAATCCCACGGCGATGCAACTGGAGACGATGGGCGTCGCCATTCCGCATGTTGATATTGAACATGTGAAGCGCGAACAACTTGTTGTGGTCACCTGCCCGGAAGGGATTACGTTTAAGCAGGCTGAAGATCCTGATGAAGAGATGACCGTGCACGTTATTTTTTTCCTGCTCCTGAAAGAGAAAGATGCCCACATTGACTTTCTGATGAAGCTTATCGGCTTATTCAGACAAACCGAGAAAATGGATGCCATTCTAAAAACCCATTCACCTGATGAGGTAAAGAAATTACTCGAAGAAGTCATTAATTAAAATATACGCGTCATCCTTCAACCTGTCTCTGCGTTGGCTGCGTGTGCTCACCCGAATCACTTACTTGCGTAAGCTCATCGGGATTCGTTCACTTGCCGTCTTGATGCAACTTGAATGATTTTGCGTACAGGTCGTCATTTTAATAACTGTACCCGGAGATTGTTATGAATAAGAAAATTATTTTTGCATGCACTAGCGGTATTGCTACATCAGCCGTTGCAACAGAAAAAGTGGTTCAGTATTGCAAAAACAACGGAATTAATATCGAACCTATTCAGTCCAATATCGGCACTATTAACAAACAGGATGGAATGGCAGATTTAATTATTGTGACTTCTGCCGTTAAAACGGAATTAAAAACCCCCGTTCTTAATGGGCTTCCGCTTCTGACCGGATTCGGGGAAGAGGAATTACTGGAAAAGATCGTCGCCATCCTTAAACAATAAAGGTAAGCATGATGGATAAAGTATTTTCCGCCGTCCAGTTTATTCTGGGATTAGGTCCGACGATCATGTTGCCGATAATCATTTTTATCATGGCAATGTGTCTGCAAACAGGGTTTAGCCGAGCCTTACGTTCGGCGTTGACTATTGGCATGGGGTTTATCGGTATTTTTCTGGTCTTTGGCTTACTCATCGACAGCCTTGGGCCAGCAGCAAAAGAGATGGTCAGCCATACAGGGATTGATCTTCCCGTGGTGGATCTGGGTTGGACGCCGCTTGCGGCTATTGCCTGGGCATCACAGGTTGCGCCGTTTGTTGTTCCTATGACTATCGGTATTAACATATTGATGTTGACGCTGAACTGGACCAAAACGGTCGATATCGATGTCTGGAATTTCTGGCACTTCTCGATGGTTGGCGCGATGGTGTACGGCGTGACGGGCAACTTCTTCTTTGGTTTGCTGATTGCCGGTGCGACTGCTGCCTTAACGTTCGTGATGGCTGACTGGTGCGCGCCAATGATTCAGAAGTATTTCAATTTGCCGGGAATTTCACTGCCAACGCTCTCATCCGTGATCTTTTTCCCGATTGGTGTGCTGGGAAATATGGTCCTCGACAAAATACCGGGGATTAACAAACTGAATGCAGACCCGGATCAGATTCAGAAACGCTTCGGTGTTTTTGGCGAGCCAATGATGCTGGGCGTGATTCTGGGGGCAGGGATTGGCCTGTTGGCAGAATATGATCTGAAGGGCGTACTCAACCTTGCGATGAGCCTCGGTGCCGTCATGTTGATCATGCCGAGAATGGTAAAACTGTTAATGGAAGGATTGCTGCCGCTGTCGGACGCCGTTCGTACCTTCCTGCGCAAGCGTTACCCTGACCGTCATGATCTTTACATCGGCCTGGATATCGCTGTTGCGGTTGGTCATCCATCGGTTCTGTCCACCGCATTGTTGTTAATTCCGGTTGGCGTACTGTTGGCGGTTGTTTTACCGGGTAACCGACTGCTTCCGTTAGGTGACCTTGCCAATATTTGGGTGCCTATCTCAATGGTGGTGCTCGCGTGTCGTGGCAATATAGTGCGGGCATTTATTATTGGTATTCCCTGCCTTGCTGTGAATCTTTATGTGGCTTCGGCGGCAGCACCAATTCTGACGAAAATAGCCAAAGATATGAATTTCCCGATTAAAACGGATGGTGAAATTTCAAGTCTGTTGGACGGCGGTAATCCCTATCGGTTCTGGGCGGTAAAAGTCTTTGAAGGTAATGGTATTGCGCTGGCCTTAATTCCGGTTATCTTCCTGCTCTGTTTATGGTTGTATCGGGTGACCAAAAAACAACTCCAGGCAGATGAAGCCGCAGAAAATAGTCAATCAACGACCACGGATGTACCGGTAATAAAATAACTCAACCTATTCTGAAGCAGAATACTTTCTGCTTCAGAATATAAATAAATGAAGTCCCTTGCCCAAAAGAAGGGGAGAGTGATGTATACGATCGGAATCGATATTGGCACAACGAATTGTAAGGTCTGTTTATTCCAGTTTCCGTCTCTTGAATTGGTTAATGAGTACAGTTTTAAAACGCCAAAAAATATCGAGGGTGATAACGCTGTGTTTGATGTTCGCCTGATATGGGACGGCGTGGTTCACGGTCTGAAAACCATCACCGACAGGATTAATGATACGTTCAATATAAAAGCTATCGCGGTTGCCAGCGTTGGCGAAGCCGGGGTGTTGCTTGATGAATCGGATAATCTGATTGGCCCCGCGTTGACCTGGTACGACACACGGCCTCAGCCGCAACTGGAAAAGATTCTGGCAGCGCTGGAGATGAAAAGTATCTATGAGATTACCGGTATTCCGGCGCATTCTAACTACAGCATCAATAAGATTAAATGGCTGCATGACAATGTTGAACAGGCCAGGCAGGGCAAAAAATGGCTCTGCCTTGCCGAGTACATCGCGTTCAAATTATCAGGCGTGAAGCGCTCCGAATACTCTCTTGCCTCACGCACGATGGCGCTGAATATCACTCAGAAAACGTGGGACGACAAACTGCTCGCTGCCGTTGATCTCTCTTCTTCACTGTTCAGCCCTCTGGTTCAGGCTGGAGAGGCGATAGGCCATTTGACACAAGAAGTTTCTGTTTTAACTGGAGTACCAAAAGAGGCCTGCGTCGCGATTGCCGGACACGACCATATGTGTGGCTCGGTTGCCGTAGGGCTGTGTAATGAAAGTCAGATCCTCAACTCTACCGGCACAACCGAGGGGTTGCTGGTCGTGACAGACACGGTTAACAACACCGAACATTTCTTCCAGGCGCGTGTATCGAATGGGGTTCATGTTCTGCCTGGATTGCATTCACTTTATGCCTCGTTGCCGTCGGCGGGATATGCCATTGAATGGTTCAGAAATCTGTTTGAGCTTGATATGGCCGAATTTTTGAGAATGGTCGATACCCTGCGTAACGATAAAGATCTGGCCACCGCGAAGAAAATGGATGGCATCTTCATTCCTCACCTGCGTGGAAGCGGGCCACCGGACAGAAATACCGGGTCCAGAGCATTGATCTACGGCCTCGATGATCAATCCCGTCCGGAAGATATTTTGCGCTTTGTATTTCAAGGACTGTGCTTTGAATTACGTAACCTTCTCGAGCTCTATGAAACCTTAACCGGACGGACTTATCCGGAGGTTAACGTCATCGGGGCTGCTTGTAAGAATCCGTATTGGCTACAGCTTAAGGCCAATATTCTCAATCGCGAGATTGTTGCCTGTAATGTCGATGAGGCGGTCAGTAAAGGTGCGGCGATTCTTGCAGCAAAAGCAGTCGGGGTGAATATCGAGAGTGAGGCTATCACCGCACCAGAACGGCAGAAACGTTACCACCCTGAGTCTGCTTGCGTTGCGCATTATCAGCAGATGTATACCCAGGTTTATAAACCGCTTTATGAATCCAAGATGCGGACTGAGCATCTTTGTTATGGAGTTAACTAATGAAAGCCAGCGTTTATTACAGCAAAGATGATATTCGTTATGAAGATGTCGATGTGCCGGAAGTGGGGGACGGCGACATGCTCATTAAAATGCACTCCTGCGGCCTGTGCGGCACCGATATTCATAAAGCGCAGCATCAAACTGTCACGGGGCCGATTATTCTCGGCCACGAGGTTTCCGGCGAAGTGGTGAAAGTCGGAAAAGAGGTCACACGCTATAAAGTAGGGGAGCGCGTCGTTACGGCAATTCATGTGCCGTGCTTTAACTGCCATTACTGTGACCGCGGATTTTTCACCCTCTGCGATCAGTTTAAAAAAACCAGTTTCGAGCCCGGCGGTTTTAGCGAGTTCATTCGTCTCCCCCGGATGCACGTCGAACACTTAACACACCGGATTATCGACTCTCTCGACTGGGATCGCGCGGCAATGATTGAGCCAGTTGCCTGCTGCTTACATGGACTGAAATCGGCCAACCTCCATGCGAAGGATACCGTCCTTGTCCTGGGATCCGGCACAATTGGCCTGGTTAGCGCACAGCTTGCGGCGCTGAAAGGGGCATCAACGGTCATTGTCTCCGATCTCTCACGGTTTAAGCGTGAGTTGGCGCTGAAAGTGGGGGTGACTTACGCGATTGATCCAGCAAATGAAGATCTGGAAACACGGGTTGCAGAATTAACGCAAGGGAAAGGACCGGATGTAGTGATTATTGCCGCTGGCGTATCATCACTGGTTTCCCAGGCCGTCAATGTTGTGCGTCGCGGTGGTCGAATCGTGGTTTTTTCTCCCTTTGATAAGGATCCGGTCGTTGAGATCGATGCCGGACGTCTGTTCCGTGATGAGATTTCCATCGTCGGGACTTATTCACTGACGCCTTATGAAATGAAAGAAGCGATTGAGATTGTGGAGAAAGACAAGATCAATACGCGAGACATGATCACGCATACGTGGCCTCTTTCCCGTATGGAGGACGCGATTAAGTTTGCTGCAAACCCGGAAAATGACGTTCTGAAAGTCATTATCAAAGCTGACGCATGACATAAGTCGCCCCGGTTACTGGCAGGGTACGTGGAATTCATTATCTTTTGTTACATGGACATCAGGGAGTTAGGCTCAAAACTGTGGAGTTGATCATAGTGTTATCTCGACAAAAACTCTGTAATATCGTGACTTGTTCATACTTGTATACAGATGATCTACACAGGAGAAGCACAACATGAGTTCAGTACTCAAAGATTCAGAAATTCCACTGTATATGCAGGTGTCGGAGTGGATTCGCGAAAATATTTACAAAGGTGAATTGGGGAAAGGAGATCGTATCCCTTCTGAAAATCAGATCATGGACATCCTTCACGTCAGTCGCGGAACGGTGAAAAAAGCGGTCTCGATGTTGGTCAATGAAGGATTGCTCGTTCAGGTTCAGGGCAAGGGCACGTTTGTCAAAAAAGAAAATATCTCTTATGCACTGGGTGAAGGGTTACTCTCTTTTGCTGAATCACTTGAAAGTCAGCATATCTCCTTTACCACCGAAGTTATCGATTCATATATCGAGAAAGCGTCAAAAAGTGTTGCTGAAAAACTAAAAATTGAGCCAGGGGCTCCCATTCTCTACCTGAAACGTGTGCGTAGTGTTGATGGTGAAAGAGTGATGTTGATTGAGAACAGAATCAATATGGCGCTTTGTCCTGGCATCGCCGATATCGATTTTAATAAACAAAATTTGTTTCCTACAGTGGAAGAACTTTCCGGACAAAAAATTGTTTATTCCGAAAGTCGGTATGCTGCGAAAATTGTGGGTAGCGAACGTGGACATTATCTTGAGGTTAATGAAGATGCACCTGTTTTGCACCTGGAACAACTTGTCTTTCTCGAAAATAAAATGCCGTTTGATTTAGGTAATGTCTGGCTTAAATCGGATAAATACTATTTAGGAACTATTCTACAACGACGATAGAGGATAATGCTATGCCATTAGTTAACGGAAAAATTTTGCTCGACCGTATCCGTGAGAAGCGCGTACTTGCCGGTGCGTTCAATACCACGAATCTGGAAACTACAATCTCAATTCTTAATGCAATTGAACGGTCAGGTCTACCCAACTTTATTCAGATTGCCCCGACAAATGCGCAGCTTTCTGGCTATGACTATATTTATGAGATTGTAAAACGTCATGCCGATAAGATGGACGTGCCCGTCAGTCTTCACCTCGATCACGGAAAGACATTTGAAGATGTGAAACAGGCTGTTCGTGCAGGATTTACCTCCGTTATGATTGATGGCGCAGCTTTTTCTTTTGAGGAGAATATTGCCTTTACCGCCGCAGCAGTTGATTTCTGTAAGTCTTACGGTGTGCCCGTTGAAGCTGAATTGGGGGCAATTTTAGGTAAGGAAGACGATCATGTCAGTGAGGCTGATTGTAAAACCGAACCAGAAAAAGTACGTACCTTCGTTGAGCAAACGGGCTGCGACATGCTTGCGGTATCAATCGGCAACGTACATGGTTTGGATGATGTTCCGCGTATTGATATTCCATTGTTGCAGAGAATTGCAGAAGTCTCTCCTGTCCCTCTGGTCATCCATGGCGGCTCTGGTATTGATGAAGACACGCTGCGCAGTTTCGTTAATTACAATGTGGCTAAGGTAAATATCGCCAGCGATCTGCGCAAAGCGTTTATCACTTCTGTCGGTAAAGCCTATGAGCAAAATAATAATGAAGCCAACCTGGCGCGCGTTATGTCCTCAGCCAAGCAGGCTGTGGAAGAGGATGTGTATTCTAAAATCCTTATGATGAATAAAGGCCATCAATTTCTCCGTAAAGCATCCTGAACAGAAAATGAGTGACGAAAATGATTAGACAAAGTGTCAAGGTTGTAAATAGTACCGGGTTGCATGCGCGGCCAGCGGCATCCCTTGCCAAAATTGTGAAGAAATATACCTCGTCATTAACGTTAATTAATAACGGTAAGGAAATTCAGATTAAAGGTATGATGAGTATTCTCGGTGCCGGGGTTAAAGGTAACACGATGGTGGATCTTATCTGCAATGGTGAAGATGAACATGAGTTAATGAATGAGTTAAAGCTCGCTTTTGCTGATGGTTTCGGCGAAAAAGAGTAAAACCCGAACCGCCTGCTGGGCGCTTAGCTGAATTAACAATATAGGTATTAATGACGCATGGCGGATTTACCCGCAGGATACCCTATTCTTTTTTTATTCATTTTAATTACAAAAAGGTGATTAGATGAAAGCATTAAATCTCTATTCTGTCCAGGATGTCAGATATGAAGAAACAGAAAACCTGCTCTTAAAAAATGAAGACGATGTATTAATAAAAGTTCAGGTGGCGGGGATTTGTGGTTCTGATATTTCCCGTTTTGGCAAGCTGGGTTCCTATAATCCAGGTCTCACCTGGGGACACGAATTTTCTGGCGTGGTGGTTGATGTGGGAGCGGCTGTTAGCGACCTGAAAAATGGCGACAGGGTGACTGCCTGCAACTGTTTCCCTTGTTTTGAATGTACATTCTGCCAGCAGGGGCGCTACTCGCAATGCGTCGACCTTAAAGTACTGGGAGGGCATATAAAAGGGGCGTTTGCTGAGTATATTTGTGTCCCGGCCCGTAACGTTTTGAAATTGTCCGAAGAGATGGATTTTGCAACCGCCTGCTTTATCGAACCTTCAAGTGTTGTGGTGCATGGTTTTCGGCAGGTCGATGTAAAAGCAGGCAGCCGTGTTGCTGTCGTGGGCTGTGGCACCATCGGGTTGTTGGCGGTGCAATGGGCAAAAATAAGCGGGGCAACTGAAGTTTTTGCATTTGATACTGATGAACATAAGCTTTCCATCGCCAGCGAAACAGGTGCAGATCATGTTTTCACTGTTCAGGATGAGGATTACCTCTCACGTTTTAATGCGTTAACAGAAGGCTTGGGTGTTGATGTCGTTATTGAGTCCTCTGGTAATGCAGCAGGTATTGCCAGTTCACTACTACTGGCGGCAAAAGGCGGCGCCGTTGTTCTGCTGGGGATCCCCTATGGGGACGTTGCTTTCCCACGACTCAATTTTGAAAAGATCATTCGTAGCGAGCTAAAAGTGCTGGGTTCATGGAATTCAATTTCGGCACCGTTTCCCGGCAGCGAATGGAAAACATCAGCGCACTACCTGAATACGGGGCAAATAGATATCAAGCCGCTCATCTCCAAAAGGATTGCCCTCAGGGATGCACCCGCAACCTTCCCGGGTCTTTACCAGCGCGAATACCCCTTTGTGAAAGTCCTGATTGACATTGGCAGGCAGGAATAGACCATAAGTCATGTGCGTGATTTTATGCGATATCGAATCGTAGCGAAAAAGTGATTCGCACTCATACAGACGCAGGCGTAATCGTGTCTGTCTTTTCTGGGCCCTGAAAGGCCAGGGCCCAGAGTTAACCTTATGATAACGTTCTTGTGTAAAATCACCGCCAGCGATTACCGCTTAGCCGGCGTCCAGCATTACGCGCTTTCAGCCAGCGTTTTCAGCCAGCGAATACCGCTTTCTGGTGAGGTCATCACCGGGACGGGCGGAGGAGGAAGCTGTTGCAGAACGCGCGCCATCGACGCCTGTGCCAGCATCACAACATCGGCCTGTTTATAGGCGCTGTGTAATCCTTCACTGACGATGCGGTCGTGGGTCTCCATATCACCCGCCAGCAGGGCGTGGAAGGCCTCCTCCATCAATATCGGCGTCACCGAGCATGGCTTGCCGCTGGCCTGTACTTTGCGCTGCACATACTCCAGCGTCGGTTTCATCGTGGTGGCGACGGTGGCCAGTACGGCAATGTTTTCACCCAGGCTAATGGCGTTTTCCACCATCGCGCAGTCGATACGGGCAAGTTGCAGCGGCGTCATAAACTGGCACTGCTCTACCGCTGTGCCAATGGACGAGCAGGCGGTGATGAAAATCTCACAGTCTGCTTTTTCGGCAATGTGAACATAGTCGGCAATGCGTGCCGCAATGTTCGGCGTAACGCCCCCGGCTTTCATCACCTGTTTGATCATCGACTCTTCGACCAGGTGCATCACTTCCGCCTCTGGCATGATGTCCCCGATCAGTTGCTGCATCATGGCGAGCGTGGCGGAACTGGTGTGAAGCATAGCGATCTTTTTCATTCTGCGATCTCCTTGAGCAAACTTTCGGCAACGGCCATGGCCGCATCGTGATCTTCCTGCGCGGACAGTCCGCCGACCGCGACGGCCCCCAGGCATTTACCGTTGTGAAGAATCGGTACACCGCCGGGCAGCGCGGTAAAACGTGGGTCAGCAAAGTAGCTGATATCCAGCGACTCTTTTTGCAGGCGTTGTAGGAACGCCTGTGTGGTGCAGCCTAAACGGCTGCTGGTGCGTGCTTTGCGCTGTGTCAGCTCAATGGTTAACAGTTTGGCGTTATCCATACGGGCAAAGCTCAGTAATTCACCGTTGGCGTCGCACACTGCTACGCTGAGCGGACGTTGCGTATAACGGGTATTGGCGAGATCGAGCGCACAGTCCACCGCGCGTCGTGCCTGTTCCAGAGTTAACGTCATCATTGCTGGTTATCCTTTTGACAGAGGTTCTGATATTGGCTGAGCAGGTGTGTTTTGACTCAGGGCCTGTGCTTGTCGGGCATCTTTTTTGCGCCAGTAGTTAGCCAGCAGCGAGCCGCTGACGTTGCCAAGCGGCGTCATGACCGCAGAGGCGAGACCGACGGTCGCCAGTTTGCCCATCGCGGCAGCAAGACCCGACGCCATACCGCCGTTTTGCAGACCGACTTCGAAGGCCACCGTCCGCGCAGACTGGACATCCATACGGAAGATCCAGCGGCTCATCAGATAGCCAATCAGGAAGCCGCCGAGGTTGTGCATCAGCATGGCGAAGCAGAGCAGGAAACCGACCTGCACCAGGTTGTCGCGTCCGGCAGCCGCCGCGGTGGTGGTAAAGAAAATGATGCCCATCATTGAGATGGTCGGCATGACTTTCTTAACGCCGTCCACGCGGCTGTACAGCCAGTTGTAGAACAGCGACCAGATAATCCCGCCTGCCACAAAGTTCAGCACGACCGCGTACATTTGTGCGTCAGCGCTGGCGCTGCCAAACAGCGAGTCCCAACCGCCGGCAATCATATACAGCAGCCAGACGGCGCTGATCCCGGCCAGAATTTGCACGGTACGACGCCCCTGCACACCGGCATAGGTTTTCAGGTAGTCGTGTAAAATCGCCGCGCCAATTGGGATCAGCACGATTTTCACCACGTCCATCACCATCGCGGTGAGCTGGATGTCGATCATCGATCCAGCCAGCAGATTCACCCACAGCGGCGTCATCACCGTCGCCGCCAGCGTCGAGACGGCGGCAATAGAGACCGCCAGCGCCAGGTTGGCGTTAGCGATATACACCATCACAGTGGAGGAGAGCCCGCTGGGGCAGGAACCAATCAGTAGAATGCCCACTGCCACTTCCGGCGGGAAGTCAAAGAGCAGCGTGATGCTCAGGCCAAGCAAAGGCATGATGACGAAATGACAGAAGGTGCCGATGAACACCGCCCATGGCATTTTGGCAACGTCGATAAAATCCTGAATCGTGAGTTTGGTGCCCATACTGAACATGGTCGCCTGGATCACTAAGAAGACGATCCACTTATGCGTGATGTTGAATCCGCCCCAGACGATCAGATCGGTTGACCAGGTCATCGCGGCGACAAAGCCGGCGATGATCCACAGGGTAAACTGATAGCTGCGAAGACCAGGCCAATAACCCGCGCCTGCCGCGAAGCCTGCTGTCAGCATCACCAGCCCCGGCTGCCAGAGGGCAGGAGACTGCATCAGCGCGCCAATTGCCGCCAGTGCGCCACCGGCGATGCAGACGCCCAGTCCGGTTTTGTGAATAACGGTCGTGATAGTCATGATGAAATGTCCTTTCTCTCGTTATTACTGTCGTGGTGGAATAGCTAACATTTGCCGCGCAATATCTGGCGTGGCGACCTTTTTATCCATACTGCGAATAAGCGTGGCGAGTTTGGCAACTTGCTGATAATTATGCTGGGCTTTCTCTTCTGCGCTTAAATAATAGCTGTCTTCAAAACCAATCCTCACTTCACTGGCACCCATTCCGACCGCTGCTGCAATAATATCGAAGTTCTTACGGCCAAAATGCGTAATTCCCCACAAAGCGTCACGTGGAATCATACTCCGCAAGGCAATTAACGCATCAACCGTCGCCGGGGAACTTCCACGATGTCCGAGAACAATATTGAATAACATGGGTTTTCTGAACTGAATTTTTTCTTCCAGCGCCAGGATGTTATTAATCATCCCTATTTCAAAGACTTCGAATTCAGGAATAATTGAACGCTGGGTAATTTGTTGGGAACAATATTCGACGTCCGGTCCGGGATTAAAATACACGGCATCGCCGAGGTTAACGGAGCCGACGTTCAGCGAGGCCATTTCGACGCCGGGGCAATCCAGCGGCGCGCAGCGTTCGGCAATCGACATAGCGGAGACACCACCGGTAGAGGCCTGAATAATCAGGTCAGAATGGCGCATGACGTCATCGATTGTCGCCTGAAAATCCGTGGTGTCCGGCGTCAGGCGACCCTGCTTATCGCGAACGTGTAAATGCACTATTGCCGCACCATGTTCGACGCTGGCCAATATTTCCTGCGCCAGTTCTTCGGGTATAACTCTGGGGCAATCCGCGGCAACGGGTGCCAACGAGATAATAACAGTATCCGACATGTGTTCCTCCGGTATTCCGGTACAGAGATATTAAAATTATAAGTACGGTGTCATCCAGCGTAACGATTCGGGCCCTGGTGTTGACGGTTTGTATTCACAACCCATCCAGCCCTGATAACCTGTCTGCTTAATAAAATCAAAGAGCCATGCTTCGTTTAATTCTCCCGTTCCTGGCTCATGGCGACCAGGCACAGAAGCAATCTGAAAATGTTTAATTATCGGTAAATAGCGTTCAATAAAATGCGCAACATTACCGTGTATTTTTTGGCAGTGATAAATATCAAACTGTAAGCCGATATTTTTTCTGTCCACTTCGTTAATCAGACTTTCGGCCAGAGGAAAGCTGTCGACGAAATAACCTGGCATATCTTGCGGATTTAGGGGTTCAATCAGTACGTCGATTCCGGCCTCGACCATGACGTCACAGGCGATACGCAGTCTGTCAGTCAATCGTTCGCGCTGGGCGCTGGCGGAAAGCGTGTCCACGCGCAGTCCGGCCATGACGTGCACCTTGCGACACCCTAACGCCGTGGCGTAATCGCGGGCAATCATCAGACTGCGCTGATATTCCTCATCACGCTCAGGCAGGGATGCCAGCCCACGTTCACCTGCCTGCCAGTTACCCGCCGGGGCGTTCATCAACGCTACTGGCAGGCCGGTTTCCTGCTGCGCTGCCAGTAGAACGTCCAGCGAATGCTGCCAGAGAAACAGCCCTTCAACGCCGTGGAAACCCGCCGCCTTAGCTGCCTGAAAGCGTCCGGCAATGGGGTGTTCACAAAACAGCCAGTCGAGGTTAGCCGCTAACTTCAGCATGGTGCGTTCCCTCCCGGCAATCAACCAGATGCAGTTTCACGCCCTGGCTGGCAATGGTGTCCTGCGCCACATCGGGTAACTGGTTATCCGAAATAATGTCGGTCAGTTGATCCAGCGAGCAGATGTGGAACATCCCGTATTTGCCAAATTTACTGCTGTCGCAGACCAGCACCCGACGGCGGGAGACGGTGAGCACCGCCTCTTTCACCGAGGCTTTGCCCTCGCTGGGGGTCGACATACCGCGTTCGGTATCCCATGAGGACGAGCTGAGAAACGCCACGTCGATGTTAATCGTGCGCAGAAAGCTGGCAGCGCTTTTCCCAAGGCAGGAACGGTTGCGCTGATCCACCAGACCTCCGGTGTGATACAGCGTGATGTGCGGCATGTCCATCAGGTAGTGGCTGATGGAAAAATCATTCGTTACCACCGTCAGGTTGAAGCAGTGGCTGGCGGCGACCGCTTTCGCCACTTCAAACAGTGAGGTGCCGGCATCCAGATACAGCGTTTGCCCCGGTTCGATCAGCATTGCGGCAAGCTGTCCCATCCGCCGCTTCACCTCATGATGCAGTTCGGCCTTTTCCCGCCACGGCAGCTCCGATTTCAGCAGATTGTTGAGTTTCACCCCGCCATTAATCGAGATGACTTTGCCTTCTTCTTCCAGCAACTGAATATCGCGACGCACGGTCATGTGTGACACGCTCATCAGATCCGCCAGCTCATTAAACGAGGCGACGTTTTTTTCATGCACGTAGCGGTAGATAAAATCACGTCGTTGTTCGGGGATCATCATTTCACCTCATGCTCGCTGGGATTGTTCGAGTTCAGCCACCGCTTCCGCCGTGAGCGGCACGTAACCGAGGGGTTTTAAGGTCAGCCAGATGCGGGCGCTGTCTTCCAGCTCTTCGGCATTAAAAACCGCCTCACGAAGTGAGCGACCACTGACTACCGGGCCATGATTGGCCAGGAGCGCCGCAGTATGGTCCGCCGCAATTTCGCTAAGTGCGCTGGCAATGCCTTCATGACCAGGTTTGAAATAGGGCAGAAGCGGCAACTGCCCGACGCGCATCACGTAGTACGGCGTTAACGGCGGAAGACAGTTTTCCGGCGTGCTGCACGGCAGACAGGAAAGGGCGGTCAGCCACGGCGAGTGCAGATGGACCACCGCGCCGCAGGCCGGACGATGGCGATACCAGGCCAGGTGCATAGGCACCTCTTTTGATGGCTTATCACCACTCAGGTGAACGCCGTTGGCATCCAGTTTACTGAGCGTGGCGGCGTCCAGCTCTCCCAGGCAGGAGTTGGTCGGTGTGACCAGATAGCCGCCGTCCGGCAGCCTTACGCTCAGGTTGCCCGAGCCGCCGCTGCTGAAGCCGCGCATAAACAGAGAGCGGCCATAATGCACCAGCTGTTCGCGGAGTTGCTGTTCGGTAAGCGGGTTCATGATGTGTACTCCTGCGCGGTAAAAAAGAACTCTTCATCACCGAAGTTGCCTGACTTCAATGCCAGCGCTAACGGTGGTTCGGCGGAAAACACCCAGGGGACGCCGGGGGCGATGGCTTTACCGACCGCCAGTCGCGATACCTGCAACGCTTCCACTACGGTGCCGGACGTTTCGCCGCCCGCAACGATAAAACCGTTCACACCTGCAGCCTGCAGTTTGGCCGTCAGTCTGGCAAAGGTATGTTCAATCGCCCGGCTGGCAGGCTGCTCGCCATACTCCTGTTGAATGCGTTTTAGTGCTTCCGGCGGCTGGGTGGCGTAAATCAGCGGGGCGAGCGCGTCATCGACATGCGCCATCGCCCACAGCGACAGCTCATCGCTGTAATCTTCTGCGTCTGCCAGGCAGCGCGCCACGTCGAGTAAACGGGACGCGGCCCGCGTTTTATAGCGATTCACCTGGCGGTTGCTCATGGTGGAACAGCTTCCGGAAAAGACCACCGTTTTTGCAGGCTGCGGGAAAGGATGTGCCGCCTCCTGTCCACGCTGCGGGGTGGCGCACGCGGCCAGTGCACCGCCCAGACCGGAACCGCCCGCCAGCAGCGGCGTATGACGCAAGGCCTGAGCGAGAGTTTGCAGATCGGCTTCACTGAACGTATCCACGATCACGTGGCGTACACCTTCAGACTGACAGCTGTCCAGGGCGTGAGTGACCGCTTCCACACCTCTTTGAATCGTGCTGAGATCGATGCGTCCGACGGTACGGGGGGTTTGTGCCGCAAGCAGTCGAATCAGGTTCGCGTCGGTCATCGGGTTGAGCGGATGTTTCTCCATGCCGGATTCGTTCAGCAATACGCCATTCACAAACAGATGGCCGTGGATCACTGTCCGTCCGTTTTGCGGCAGGGCAGGACAGTGAATGATGTACGGCGTGTGCATGGCTTCCATCAGCGCATCGCTGACCGGACCGATATTACCGGCAGGGGTGGAATCAAAGGTGGAACAATATTTGAAGTAAATCTGCTGCGCACCGGCTGTGTTGTGCAGCCATTGCCAGCAGCGTAATGATTGATCGATGGCCTGGTCAGCCGCCAGAGAACGGCTTTTAAGCGAGATGACAATCGCGTCGACCTCTTCATTCCACGGCTGTGCGGCGTCTGGCATACCGGGCAGCAGTGCGACTCGCCAGCCTTGCTCAGCCATAAAACTTGCTATATCCGTTGCGCCAGTAAAGTCGTCGGCGATAACACCTGTCGTGACGGGCATACATCCACTCCGTTCAGATTGTCTGGTAATTGAGCCTATTATTCAGGAGGACGTTTCACATTCACATGATGATTCTCACAAATAAGCACATCATAAAATTGTATGAATATTTAATAACTTTATGAAAACAATAGATAAAATTTCAATTCACATTGAAATAATGCTCACAGAGTGATGTGAAGATTCGTTAATCTTTGGGAAATGTTGTCACAACAGCCGCGGGACAGGTTTAGAGGAGACGGGACGCCGCTCTTGCAATTTGATCATAATCACCTGAATAAATGAGATTATTTTTTGCGGTCAGGGTCATTCTTTCCCCAGGATAAATTTTGCATATTAGCAACGTTATCCAGACCACGGGCGGAGCGTAACGTGCCTCAGCATATTCAGGACGATGTCTTACACAGTTTTTACTCACTGGCCGAGGTGTTTTCTAAGGCGACAGGGCTTGCCGCCGTGGTGGTGGACATTAATGGTCGGGAAATTTCCGCCTGTCATAATTTTAATTCTTTCTGTTCATTACTGCGCACCGATCCGCGATATCAAAAAAGTTGTCAGAAATGTGATAAATATTGTG
This sequence comes from Citrobacter sp. T1.2D-1, assembly GCF_950098555.1. Classification (NCBI taxonomy): domain Bacteria; kingdom Pseudomonadati; phylum Pseudomonadota; class Gammaproteobacteria; order Enterobacterales; family Enterobacteriaceae; genus Citrobacter; species Citrobacter sp. T1.2D-1. Next base: position 15,105 of record NZ_CATNHH010000078.1, on the reverse strand, counting down.
CTTTTGAAGGACTGAAAGAAGAAAAAATCAGAATACTCTGCTGTCATGCAGGGTTGAGTTTTTTCTCGATGCCATTAATTCGTCAAGGGCATCTGCTGGGATTTATTATTTGTGGTCAGGTGCGCGCAAAGTATCCAGAATATAAAACGATTGTCATTGATGACGATCGGCAATGGGTTTTTGATCCCAAAATTAAATCAGCCTGGAATCAGGTTGCCATTGTTGAAAATAATCATCTGGTGGCGGCGGCAAACCTGCTTAGTTTTATTATTAATAATATCAATCCAGTCCAGAGTTCAACGCTGAGCAATGCAGATGTACAGTTGAGCGACCTGCGGTTGTCGGCAATGGAGCTTTCGCGTCACGAAAAGAAACTGGTCGCCGCACTGCGTTATATCGATGAACACTTATACGAGGAACTGACGCTGGAGTCGGTGGCGGCACATGTCTGTTTAAGCGCCAATTACTTTAGCCGCTTCTTTAAGAAACGGCAGGGAGTGAATTTTAAAACCTGGGTGAGTCAGAAAAAAATGCAGCGGGCGAGCGAGTTACTGTGCGATCCGACGAACTCTATCGACAGTATCGCCCGGAAACTTCAGTATGCGCAGACCAGCTACTTTTGTCGGGTATTCCGGGCTGCTCACCAGACTTCTCCGCAGTCATTCCGTCATGAACAGCTCTCGCTGTAGACGCGTTCCATCACCTCTGGAATAAAAGAGAGTCGGTCGCTCAGACGGACAACATCGCCGACCACAATCAGCGCCGGCGGCACAATATTCGCTTCCTGCGCTTTGGTGAGCAATGTGCCGAGCGTACAGGTTAAGCGCCGTTGATTTTCCCGGGTGGCCGACATGACAATGGCGGCGGGCGTGTCTGGTGATTTGCCTCCCATCAATAGCTCTTCACAGATAAACGGCAGATTCGCTATCCCCATAACGATCACCAGCGTGCCGTTGAGCTTCGCAAGCTGCCGCCAGTCCTGCTGCTGATTGCCTTCGCGGGTATGTCCCGTCACGACATGAAAACCCGACGCCAGGTCGCGGTGGGTGACCGGGATCCCGGCGCAGGCCAGCCCGCCAATGGCGGAACTGATGCCCGGCACCACTTCGAAGGCAATACCTTCCTCGACCAGACACTCCACCTCTTCGGCACCACGACCAAACACGTAAGGATCGCCGCCTTTCAGGCGGACAATGTTCCGATGCGTCCGCGCATGCTGGATAAGCAGGGCATTGATCTCCTCCTGAGGAACGCAATGATAGCCCGGACTTTTGCCGACATTGATACAGGTACAGTTCACTGAGCACCCGTCGAGTATTTTAGGGTTGACCAACCGATCGTAAATAATGACATCAGCCTGTTGAATGCACTGCAGGGCTTTGAGGGTCAGTAAGGTGATATCACCAGGACCTGCGCCAACCAGCCAGACTTTTCCGGAATTTTTCATATGTCGTCCTTAATTATTGTCGGGAAAAACGGTAAAAAGAGTAAAAACGGATGGAAAAACGCCATCGTTTGCTTATCGTTAAGTGAACTGAATTCTCCTGAAATAATAAGTAAATAATATTGATTAACCCCGCAAAGTTTTTTCTCCGATAAACAAGTTGTCTTGAAAAATTATTAAGAACTTATTGGCGCTATTTGTCGCAAAATAACCTTAATTAAATTGTGTTTATGGCCAGCCTTGCGTATTATCGGTCATTATTTGTTCGCCTTCTGTGTGAATAAACCATGGAGTGGATCAATGACATCCAGGTAGGAAATAAAATATAACTCTCAGGCCAATCGGGAGTCGGTTGCATTTATTTTTTATAATTTAAACTATTTTTGTACGCGGCATATGGAAGACGTTATGAGAGGAAAGATACCAAAGACTGAATTACTGGTGACGTTTGAAGTAGTGGCACGTCATGAAAGTTATACGCGTGCGGCGGAGGAGTTAGCATTAACGCAAAGTGCCGTATTTCGCCAGGTGAATGCACTTGAGGATTTTCTGCATACTGCATTATTTAGTCATGCCAAAAAGCGGATTTTTTTAAACGCGGCCGGGAAGCATTATTTGAGCATTGTTAAGGAAACGCTAAATAAACTTGAGCGTGATACCAACACCATTATGACCTGGCAGCCCACGGTGGAGGTCATTGAACTGGCGGTCAATCCGACGTTCAGCACCCACTGGCTGATCCCCAATCTGCGTGAATTCAATAAACGTAACCCCGATATTATCGTCAATATTCACTCACTGGCGAACATTGGTGATTTTCTCAACCGTGAATATGATGCGGCCATTATGCGAGAGGACTTCTGTTCGCCGTGGTCAGAAGTGGAGTATCTGTTCGAAGAGGAAATTCTACCGGTCTGTAGCGGCAGTCTGCTGTCGCAGCCCAACCAGAAACTGGCGGTCGAAGAGCTGCTCAATGAGTTTCCGTTGCTGCATCAAAGTACACGAATTAACGGCTGGCAGGAGTGGTTCGCCCTGTCAGATGTCAGTAGTCCACTGGCCAACAAAGGCCCGCGTTTTGATCTGCTGTCGATGCTGATCGCGGCGGTGCGGTCTAATCTGGGGGTCGCGCTGCTCCCGCGCTTTGCTATCCAGCACGATCTGGATAACGGTGACATGGTGATCCCCTGTGATGTGCCTATGCGTACAGGTAATCGCTTCATCATGACCTGGCGGGAAGAAAAAGCGGAATCCCGTCATTTACAGGTCTTCCGCGAGTGGTTGTTGCAAAAATCGGTGGTGTCACCTCTGGAACGCTGATGCCGGTTGGCAGGCGAACGGTAGGCCGGATAAGCGCGTGCGCTATCCGGCAACTACGTGACTACCAGTCAATTCCCGCCTGTGCCTGAATACCGTTGTCAAACGCATGCTTCACGGGGCGCAGCTCGCTCACGGTATCGGCAAGCTCCAGTAACTGCGCATGGCAACCTCGTCCAGTCACAATCACACTCTGCTGGGCCGGACGTTCCCGGATGGCGGCAATCACCTCTTCGGTATCAAGATAGTGATACGCCAGCATGTAAGTGAGTTCGTCCAGTACCACCAGATCGTAATGCGCGTCGGCCAGCATACGCTTGCTCTCTGTCCAGACGGCAAGCGCCGCCGCGATATCTGACTCGCGGTTTTGCGTTTCCCAGGTAAACCCGGTGCCCATAATGTGAAACTCAACGCCCAGCGGATGCAGGGTGTTGTATTCGCCATTATCCCACTGGCCTTTGATAAACTGCGCGACGCCAACGGTTTTGCCGTGTCCCACCGCACGCGTGGCGGTGCCAAAGGCGGCCGTGGATTTCCCTTTTCCATTACCGGTGAAAACGATCACAATCCCTTTTTGTTCCGTGGCGGCAGCCACGCGGATATCAACCTGTTCTTTCAGCTTTTGCTGGCGCTGACGATGACGGTCGCTATTGGCTCGCGCTTGCATAAACGCTCCTTAATGTCCTGCCGGGCAGGATGCACAACGGTGCTGTTGTTCAAACTGGCTGAAGAAGTTGTTGCCTTTGTCGTCCACCAGCACAAAGGCTGGCAGGTTTTCAACTTCCATCATCCAGACCGCTTCCATTCCCAGTTCGGGATATTCGAGACAGCGCAGACTTTTCACATATTGCTGTGCCAGCAAGGCGGCGGCACCGCCGATACTGCCGAGGTTGAATCCGCCGTGTTTATGACAGGCCTCGGTCACCTGCGGACTGCGGTTGCCTTTTGACAGCATGACCAGGCTGCCGCCAGCGGCCTGGAAGGCATCGACATAGCCGTCCATGCGCCCGCCGGTGGTTGGCCCGAGCGAGCCGCAAGCCATCTGGTCTGGTGTTTTAGCCGGGCCCGCGTAGTAGACAATGTGATCTTTCATATACGCCGGCATCGCTTCGCCGTTGTCCAGACGCTCTTTGAGTTTGGCGTGCACGATATCGCGGGCGACGACAATCGGGCCGTTTAGCGAAAGTCGTGTGCCGACAGGCAGGGCGGATAAATCATGAAGGATCTCGCGCAGCGGACGGTTCAGATCCAGATTTACGCTCTGTGCGCTGTTCTCGACGCGGCTGGATTCAGGGATAAATTTGCCTGGATTATGCTCGAGTTTTTCCAGCCAGATCCCGTGCTTGTTGATCTTCGCTTTGATATTGCGATCGGCGGAGCAGGAGAGAGCCATCGCGATCGGACAAGAGCCGCCGTGGCGCGGCAGACGAATCACGCGAATGTCATGGGCGAAGTATTTCCCGCCAAACTGTGCGCCGATGCCAAATTCACGACTGGCGTTAAGCAGCGTGGACTCCAGCGCCGTGTCACGAAACGCCTGGCCCAGTTCATTACCGCTGGTGGGGAGGTTGTCGTAATACTTGGTTGAGGCCAGTTTGGCGACCTTGAGCGCCTGGTCAGCGGAGAGACCACCGACCACAAAGGCAATGTGGTACGGCGGGCAGGCGGCCGTGCCCAGTGATTTCATCTTCTCGATCAGAAATGCGGTGAGTTTTTCCGGCTGCAGGATAGATTTCGTCTCCTGGAACAGTGCCGCTTTGTTAGCCGAGCCGCCGCCTTTATTGACGAACAGGAAGCGGTATTCGTTACCCGGCGTGGCGCTGATGTCTATCTGCGCGGGCAGGTTAGTACCGGTGTTGACCTCGTTGTACATATCCAGCGGGGCGTTTTGCGAATAGCGCAGGTTATTGTCTTTAAAGGTGGCATAAATCCCTTTGCTGAGCGCTTCAGCATCATCGCCGCCGGTCCATATTTGTTGACCTTTGCTGGCGACAACCGTCGCCGTGCCCGTGTCCTGGCAGTTCGGCAGCACGCCTTTCGCCGACACTTCCGCATTACGTAACAGCTGTAGGGCGACGTATTTGTCGTTACTGCTGGCCTGCGGATCGTGCAGGATGCTGGCTATTTGCTTTAAATGTCCGGTGCGCAGGAAGAACGATGCTTCATAGAATGCCTGTTGAGCCAGCAGCGTTAATGCTTCCGGCGCCACTTTGATGACCTCTTCGCCATCTAATTCAGTCACCGTAACATGCTGATTGCTCAGTAATTCGTATTCCGTACTCTCTTTGCTTTGTACAAAGAGTTCTTGCCAGACAAAGGGTTTAGACATGTTACTTCTCACGTTAAGGTTGATATCGCCGGAGGGCGGCGTCGCGCCGTATCCGACCAACAAAAATGCCTGATTCGTAGGCCGGATGTGCATGAGCGCTCGCCGGCATCTGCTTAATGCGCCATAAAGAGATTGGCCTGCGTTGCATGGGCAACATATTCAATGGTCTGCTGGGCGCGCACGCTGTTCCCGGCGCTATCCAGCGGCGGTGAGTAAACGGCGATGGCATATTGCCCCGGAACCACTGCGACCATCCCGCCACCGACGCCGCTTTTCGCCGGAATACCGACGGTATACAGCCATTTGCCGCTGCCGTCGTAGAGGCCGGCGATGGCCATTTCTGCCAGCACCTGCGGCACATAGCGTTCATTCAGCAACTGTTTGCCGTTGAACGGCGATTTGCCCTTATTGGCCAGCACAGCCCCCATTTTGGCGAGCTGCTCAACGGTGATATCCACTGAACACTGGCGGGTGTAGATCTCCACGGCATCCTGCGTATTGCCGTAGAAGCTGTTGTACGATGCCATCAGTTGCGCCAGCGCCTGGTTATGCTGATTGGTCTCCATTTCCGATCTGAACACCGGTTCATTAACCGTGAGCGTGGCGTCGGCCCAGGCGTTCAGGTTGGCGAGGATTTTGTTCCAGCGGTCGGTTTTGTCTTTAGCATCAATCAGGCTGACGGTACTCATGGCACCGGCATTGACCAGCGGATTCTCCGGCGCGCCCTTCGTGAGTTCGACGGCGAGGCCGGAATTAAAGGGCAAGCCGGTGGCGTTCGCACCGAGTTTATCCAGCACTTCCTGCGGCCCGCGTTGTTCCATTGCCAGCGCGAGGGTGAAGACTTTGCTCAGCGACTCCATCGGGAACGCTTTACTGATGTCTCCAGCCTGGTAAATTTTGCCGTCAACGGTAGCGAGGGTAATGGCGAAGTTGTTGGGGCTGTATGCGGCAAGGGCAGGGATATAGTCGGCGACGTTGCCGTCGTGGTTACTTTTGTATTTCTGGTGTGCCTGTTCGATCAATGCGGCGTAGTCCGGCACCGTTTGCGCCAGCGTGGCGGCGCTAAAAAACAGGCTGGCGGTTAACATGCTCGCGCCGAAGAATTTTACGTTCATGGTGCAACCTTGTTGGTGTGATTGGCATGTTGCCGGATGGCGGCGCAAGCCCCTTATCCGGCCTACAGGTTAATACTCAATGTGTAGGCCGGATAAGCAATAGCGCCACCCGGCAACCTTATATCATCAGGACATCACCACTTCTGACGGTTCAGTTGCAGGACGCTCCTGTTCTGGCGTTTTGACCGGCGCAGTGCCCCGGCAGCCTGAACCGAAGTGTTCACCTTCCCAACGACCGACAATGGCGGCACCCATGGCGTTACTCATGACGTTGGTCGCAGAACGGCCCATGTCGAGGAACGGATCGACGCCCATCAGCAGGATCAGACCCGCTTCCGGAATGTTGAACTGGTTGAGGGTCGCGGCAATGACCACCATCGAGGCACGCGGTACGCCCGCCATGCCTTTGGAGGTCAACATCAGGATCAGCAGCATGGTGATCTGCTCGCCCATGCTCAGTTCAATGTTGCACGCTTGCGCGATAAAGACGGTGGCAAACGAGCAGTAGGCCATTGAACCCACCAGGTTAAAGGAGTAACCGATAGGCAGCACAAAGCTGGCAATCTTGGATGAGACGCCGAATTTCTCCAGTTTATCCAGGGTGCCAGGGAATGCGGCTTCAGAACTGGAGGTGGTAAACGCCAGCAGTGCCGGTTCGAGGATCGCTTTCGTCAGACGACTGATGCACGGACCGACAATCACCGTTGACAGGCCGATCAGGATCGCCCACAGCATGCCCAGCGTCAGGTAGAACTCACCCATGAAGATCCCGGCGCTTACCATCACGCCCAGTCCGCGTTCAGCGATCAGCCCGGAGATGGCGGCGAACACCGTTAACGGTGCGAACAGCATGACGTAACCTGTCAGCTTCAGCATGACGTGAACCAGCGAGTCGAGCACTTTCACGATCGGCTCGGCTTTTTCGCCAATGGCGGCCAGGCTGCAACCGAGGAAAATCGAGAACACCACGATTTGTAGGATTTCGTTACGCGCCATCGCATCCACGATGCTGGTCGGCACGGCGTGAGAGATAAACACTTTCAGCGTGAACGGTTCTGACTGCACGCCAGCCACTGCCGCAGCGTCATGGGCGACAAAGTTAATGCCCGCACCCGGCTGGAACAGATTGACGATGACCAGACCCAGCGCAATCGACAACAGTGAGGCGCAGATAAACAGGAAAAAGGTTTTCGAGAATATACGGCCCAGCGTTTTGGCATCGCCCATTTTCGCGATACCAACGACCAGGGTTGAAATAACCAACGGCGCGATAATCATTTTTACCATACGTAAGAAGATAGTGGTAAAAATAGAAATATCCTGCGCGTATGATTTTGCTGTATCTGCCGATGCCATATTATTAATAGCCACCCCGGCAATCATGCCGAGTATCAGGCCTAATATGATCATTTTTGTTAGACTTATTTTCTTCATGTTTACTCCATCGGATCAAGGCTAGTCTGTAAAATTATGTAGGGCGGCGTGCGCCTGAGCGCGGACAGCAGCTCAGATGCACGCCTGTTATGACCAACCGCATGAATTATCTGGAATACAGTGATACAGCGAAATCCTGTACGCCAATGGACGTTGTTGTATTTTTTAATTACAGATCGAACTCAATACTTAATAACGGTGCATGCTGCTGCGCGCCATAAACATCATTGTCACCGACGTTGCCGGAAATAATATCGCGAGGCATCACGATTTTTACGGCATTCGCAGGGTCAAACCAGACGATGCGATGAATAAAATTAGGTTCAACGTTATATAAGCGGGCAATTAACTGCGGAGTTAATTGCTCAGAACGTTTTACCCGCTGATAGTCTTCGCGCGTTTTAAATAAAATATCTAACACCAGTTCATACGGTCCGGCGTTTTTGGAACGAATCACCTGCGCCAGGGTGCAAATAGCGTGTTTCATGCCTGAACTCCTTCTGGCGTCACCTGTTCGATATGGAAGTCAAAACGCAGTGCATCGCTGGCTTCGATCAGGTGATAGATTGAGAACTCATACACCGGCCCGCTTTGAATATCGGATGGCGAGAACGGGAAGGCGAGGTTGCCTGCCGTGGCGATCCGGTTTTCGTAGCCGTAGTGCAGCAGGGTAGAGCGCACCAGCGAACAGACGCTGTTGGCGATATCCTGCGTTGGCGCGACCACGTCCAGTAAAATGCCCAGTTCGTGCCCGGCAGTTTGCATCGGTTCATGATTGCCCATCACGCCGTTCTTACCGTACAGGTGGAACGTCATGCGGATGCTGTCATCATTCAGTGAGAGGTTGCGGGCAACGCTTGCCTGAACTTCTTCGAGAATGGTGTCGATGCCAGCAATCATGATCGGATCGCGGGTACCGGCAATGGTCAGGCAGCGGAAGCCCACCTGGCGCGCGCCTTCCAGTTTCAGCGCATACGGCGTTTCTTCATGACGGGAACCGCTGACGTACACTTCGCCATCGTTTACCGCGGTGAAGCTGCACCCTTTCAGGTTCAGTACGCCGCCAGGGCCTGGCAGGAAGTAGGGATCGGACTTCTCATACAGGGTGTGCGCCGCCGCCGACGTTTCGGTGAACTTGCGTTTTGGATTGAACGTCTTAAGCGTAAAGCCGTTGTCGTCGATAATCCCCATCGCGCAGTCGGAACCGGAACCTGGGGTGGCGGCAATGGCCGCACATTCCAGGATCTTGCCGCAGTGCAGCGCCAGACCTTCATCAAAGCCCTGCATAATTGGCAGTGCCGCGAAGCAGGCCGGATCGTAAGCCCGTCCGCCCAGCACCACCTGCGCCCCCGCTTCCAGCGCACGCTGGAACGGCTCGATCCCCATCTGCGCCACGATATAGGTGCTCTCTTCGATCGCCTCGTGGGTCAGTGCCGGAACAAAGTCCAGCGCGGTGATTTTGCCGTTATCCAGCGCCTGATGAACCACCTCTTTATTCACATCCGATGGGATCAGGGCCATTGAAAAGGACAGTTTTTCTTCCTGCGCAATCTCAAGGATAATCTGCCGACACCACTCAAGGTGCGGTGCAGCACCGGATCCCCCGGCGGTGCCGATCACCACCGGAATGTTGTTCTTAACGCCCGCCGTGATCATATAACGCAGATCGCGTTTCACCCCGGCCCTGTCGGTAAACGGTTTACCCGCCCCCAGATAGTGGGGGCCAGGATCGGAGGAGCCTGCGTCAACCGCGATCAGATCCGGTGACTCTTCCATGGCTTTACGAAAGCTCTCTTCCGGGAAGCCATAACCCAGGATAGCCGTCGGCGATAAGATCTTAAATGTGCGTGCCATCTCTTAATCCTTAGTCTGCAACAGCGCGATGGTGCGGTTCATTTCGTTAAACACGATATTGAGACCTTCATCGAAGCCCATACCTGGCTTTATCAGCATACGCATCGGACGTGCGGCGAGAGCCACATGTACGCAGGTACGGGCGCTGATTTCGGTTTCGTTACAGGTACCGCCCTGGTAGGCTTCCATCCCGTGTTTGTTGCAGTACAGCACCGCGTCAACGATGTTGTGAATGCCGCCGAGATCCGGGGTTTTGATCTGCACCATGTGGCAGCTGCCGGCATCGGTGAAGTCCACGATGTCCTGATAGGTGTTACACCATTCGTCCGCAACAATTTTCACGCCGGAACCCAGACGGGTCAGCTCTTTGGTGATGGCCGTCAGCATGCGGATCTGATCCGGCTTGTTGCCCGCATCGACCGGACCTTCAATGTACAGCGGCAGGCCCTGCGCCTCTTTTTCCAGACTGGCGATGTACTCGGCGCAGCGGACCGGGTCCATATCGAAGATCAGACCGATGGTGCCATACACGTCGATATGCAGCGTCGGATGGTAGCGCGGGCTGCTGCGCAGGCTGAGAATACGGTCGGACAACCAGCGTACGTACTCACGCAGTTTTTCACCTTTGAAACCGAGCTTTTCTTCGACGTTGTTGATCAGCGCGTGCGGCAGGACATCAACGCCTTTGAGGATCATCTTGTCGACGGCGATATAGCGGTCATCGCCACTCTGACCAAATAAAGGAATCGCTTCCGGTACGCAGGGCAATTGCCATTCGTCGCACACGACTTCCGTTTTCAGGCGACCTGAGGCCAGCGCGGTGGCGTCAAGCAGTGCCTGTGACAGACCGTAACGAACGGCGGTATGCAGTAAATTACCGTCGATGCGCAGTTTGTCGAAGAAACGGGCGTTCGGCAGGAACGCATCCACGTCGCGGCCTTCAAGCAGCGGTTTAATGTGATCGTTGAGGAACGGAATAAAGTGTTCAGCCAGGAACAGCGGATCGCGGCCACCGGCACCGGAGTACTGCACCGCGGCACAATCACCCACCGCCACCGCGCCGTTTTCCAGAATCAGCTGTACGGAAACGCACTCACCGGCCTGACGCACAGAGGTAAAGCCTGGGGTGACCGGATCGCCGGTATAAATAAACCCGTCATGACCTGCGCCATTTTTGATCGCCTGCTGGTCATCAAAATAGAATGAGGAGTAGCCAGCGGTGAAAAGCGCCTGTTTAATTTTCATTATGGTCTTCCTATTAATTGACTGTGGGATACAGCGTTGATGTCATCAACAACCATCTGGAATGAGGGTTTACGTCCTTCGTATTGCGCACGCTCGGCCACATAGTCGTGGTGCAGGGCGAGAATGTCTTTTGGCAGTGGAACCGAGCCGGCTTCCAGAATACGGATAGCGCCGGAGTTGTCGCGAACCGGCAGGATTTTCCCGGCGTTGCAGGAGGCCGGAGCGAAAGGCACATCCAGGACGCCAGCTTCAAAGGCCAGCACCGTCCCGCGCGCAACGTCGCCGTTGCCCAGCTCAAACACTTTCTTCAGGACTGCGCGAACTTCGCTCTTAATCAGATCCACTTCCTGTTCTACTGCGGCGCACGGCGGGAATTTCTGGTCGCTGACCATATTGAGCATCTGACGCGATGCGCGCAGTCCCTGGGCGTTAGCCGCGGCCGTCGGGATACCGAAGGCTTCATGTGGGCTCTTGGTGATCACTTTGGTGGCACCGGACATGCCGGCGACCGCTGCGCCCCAGGAGATAATGGCGAATGCTTTGGATTCGTCTTCCGGGAAGCCGCCCATCCACTGGTGGAAGACGGTGCTCAGTTCATAATCATTGAAACCGTAATTCTGGAAATACTCGTGGGACAGTTCGCGCAGTGACTGGATCGCAGCAATATCCTGCGTCAGGCTGCCCACCTGGCCGTAGCCGACGGTGATGGATTTCACGCCTTGTTCCAGCGCCAGCAGACCTTCGATAATCGCCACAGCATGAGACATGAACGGTGGGATCAGCGTGCCGGTCAGCGGGCCGAACGGTTCGCGGTTAATGCGAATGCCGTGTTCTTCATACAGCCCCATCAGACGGTCACAGTACTGCCAGTCGCGAATGGATTTTTCCAGCGTGACGCGCTTGGCGTAAGGAATGTTGTAGGAGATACCGCCGCCCTCGTAGCTGGTGAAGCCGCTGGCCATGGCAATCTCTGCCAGCAGACGCGCATCCGGCGTACCGTGACGTACCTGAATGGGTTTCTCCAGCGATTCGGTCATTCGGCGACAGGCCGCCACGCCGTGGTTAACCACCGGCAACCCGTTGAGCTTCGACGTCCCGGCTTCAATGGATTTCTGGATCCCAATGGCGGCTTCTTCATAACGATTCAGACGGGTGTAGGCATCGATAGTGCTGGGCAGCAGGTCACACTCTGCCTGCAGGGTTTTCAGCAGTTCAATATGCTCATCCATCAGCGCCACGCCGGCGCGCGGCTGGCTCAGGGTTTTCCCTTCCTGGTCAGCCTTCAGCAAGGCATGAGAGAAACGTTTTTTCTCAGGAATGGTCTGCTGGTACTTCACGCCATCTTCAAAATGTTCGACGTCTTTGCCGGTATGCCACGTCTGCAACACCTGATGCCGCTCAGTCATAAATTCGTCATGGGTTAATTTCTTATTTCGAAGTTCCATTCGTCGCTGCCTTAGGTTTTATAGGGTTAAACAGTGAATGCTGGTGCGCGCAGCGGCCTGGGGATCCAGTCTGGCAACGTTTGCCAGCAGCGGGAGCAGACCTTTTGCATCGCGGTAGTACTCAAACTGAGTGGGTAAAAGAATGCGTCTGCCGTCGTCGTCCAGTTCGCGATATTTGAGCCAGTGATGGATATCAAACTGACTGGCGCGGGAGAGCCAGCCGCCCGAGCCGACCACTTTGCGCACGGTGGTCAGGTCGCGTCCCATCTGTAAATCGACGTTGCCAACGCAGGTACAGACCTGCTTTTTGGTGCCAGCGTGACGCTCGGCGGCGTAACCAACACACAGTCCGGCTAACAGAGAATCAAAGTATTTCTCTTCCTCGCTTTGCGGCAGATAATCGGGATGTGCTACCAGATGGCGCAGGTAGCCATAAAAGGCCTCCTGGCGCGCCGGCTGCTGAGCGAATACCACCTTCACCAGTTCATGGGTGCTTTCGCCTACCACCACAGCGGAGACGCGCATGCCGAGATCGCCTTCCACTGTGCGCTTAACGAACGGCTCCGGGACGCCGTGCAGTACGGTGTCGGGCGAGAGGGTATTGGCGCTGGCGGAATAGACGTCGGTGGTCGCGCCGCCCATGTCGATGAGCATGAACTCTTTCCACGCGCTGTCGACTTCGCTGATGGCTTTGACCAGTTCGTACACCGTCCAGGGCGTCGGCATGGGCTCTTCGCCGGTTTCACCGACAATCACATCCAGTCCTTTGCCTTTCACGATGCGGGACAGGAAGACATCACAAATCGCCTTGCGGGCGGCGAAGGGATTCGGGTGATCGAGGTCGGGCAGAATGTTGTCTACCGTGATCAGATCTTTGTGTCCCAGAATCGCCTGGACATCGTCCTGAATGTCGCGGTTTCCAGCGTAGATAATGGCGCAGTCGAGACTGGACTCTGCCAGCGCATGCGCGTTGGCCAGACCGTAGCTCTCTTCACCGCCATCGGTTCCGCCGGTAAACAACAGAATGTCCGGCGGCGTGGCTTCCAGCGCCTTAATGTCATGACGATTCAGCTTATACGAGTAGTACTGGGCGATTTTGGCCCCGGCGGAATGTGCCGTGACTTTTGCCGATTCCAGAGTGATCGACGGCACCAGTCCCATTGCGGCGACGGCAAGGCCGCCTTTTGCCGATGAGGAGTATTTCAGTGTCACTTCACCGCGGTTGAGCAGTGGGCGCGCATCGGCAACGTTCAGCACCTGGTTCAGGCTGGCGAAAAAACCGTCCGCCAGATGATGGGTCGTCGTCGGAGTCAGAACGTGGTTAACCAGTGTTAACGCATCCCCCTCCTTTGCGAAGAGGGCAGCTTTGGTCCACGTCGAGCCGATATCGACAGAGACGGTTTGCATCAGATAGCCTCTTCCAGACAACGCTGTTCGATACCGTGGCGCTTGTTGATATCCATTGCCATCAACTGACAAACATCTTCGAGATCGTGGCTTGGGGCGAAGACACGCTGGAAGCCCATCTCTTTAAATTTGGCTTCGACGTCTGCGAAATCATGCTTTCCGACGACCAGGTTGCCGCCGACGTAAAGAAGGATATCGCCAATGCCTCGTTCGATGCAGCGCTCGCGCAGCCCCAGGCAGTCAATGTCGCCATGGCCATAAATAGAGGAGACGACAATGGCATCGGCGCCGGTTTCGATCGCGGCATCGATATATTCATCCTGGCTCACCATTACGCCCAGATTGATTACGCGAAAATCATGGGCAGTAAAAACGCGGTCCAGAACTTTATTGCCTACTGCATGGCAGTCAGCACCAATGACGCCAATAACGAGTGTTGATTTTTTCATGGGTAATCCTCTCCAGGACTCAGGGTAAGAAATAAAATGTTTTTGAATGTTTTAATAGGGACGGAGTGTCGTGGGGAGGCGCGATGGATGCAATTGATCTATTTTCAAAATATCTTTCGAAAAATGACTGTTCTATGAAGTAAAATTAAAATATCTTTACTTTCATATAGTTGCGATTGTGGTTTCAGCGCATTAATATTTTAATAAAAAGGTATCTATTAAACGGAGTTTCATGTTTGTGATCTGAATCCTGTTTATTTGTCTGTTGGCGAAAGGCGCCTTTAAATAATTTAAGAAGAAGAAGTGTGAGATAGATAACGGAATTAACTGACCCCTTAATATAGACATAAAAATAACTGTTAATGAAAAGATAATAATTTGTTCCGAGTGCGTTTGTATTATTCAATTAAGCTGTACACCATTCCAGGCAACACCGTGTCACATTCTGGTCATTTCTTGTTGTTTCAGGTGAGTCAGTTCCGCAAACGTATCATGTCGGATTGACGGGGCGCTGAACCAGGCTAAATGAGAGTTCATGCCAGGGGAGGAGAACGATTCTTCGTCAACCTGCTGGACGGGCAGCAGCATACCTGGCGGAATAATCAGCAAACAGATCGGCGCTGCTCACAGCGTCATTTTATTGTTAACGGAATAATAACAATGTGGTGTTAATTCATTTTTCTGTAAAAGTAAAATAATTGTGAATAACAACGTGCAGATTCTTCGTCTCTGGAAAATAACTGAAAATTGACTACGCTAAATTGAGCGGGTCAGGGCCACGGAAAATGCCGTTACCGCGTTAATTAAAGCACTGTCTTTTTATATAGACATTTTCACTTAGTAACCATCCCCACCCGCAAAGATACATGTTAGCAACATGTTTTTCACTACGATCACTCAATTTAAACACGATTAACAAAAAGCACTGTTTTTGATTTAAATCGGTAATGACTCCAACTTATTGATAGTGTTTTATGTTCAGATAATGCCCGATGACTTTGTCATGCAGCTCCACCGATTTTGAGAACGACAGCGACTTCCGTCCCAGCCGTGCCAGGTGCTGCCTCAG